>NZ_CBDRFA010000104.1:0-27265 GCF_965343085.1 Nocardiopsis synnemataformans
ACCCCGCCGCCCGCCCCGCAGAACCCGGCCTCCGACACCGGCCAACGCTCCACACCCACCGAACGCAACAACGGTGAACGCTCACCCCAGCGCACCGGCGACACCCGCACCACGGACTCCTCCACCAACCGGTCACTCCACGAAGGCGGCGGCCCCCAGATCGCCACGGAGAGTGCCCCACCCGTTCCGGAGACCGAGAGCACCGGCAACACCACCGGCCAGGACAACCCGGACAGCTCGACGGACGCACAGCGGGCGAACCCCGACACCGCACCCGCCCCCGGACAAGAGACCTCACCGGCCGATATCCCACCGCCCCCATCTCCCGTCACCGAGAGCGGATCGCCCCAGGACACGGAGGACACCGGACACAACCCCTCCGAACGCGACGGCGAACGGTCCGATGAGCGCGATGAGGGGACCTCCGGGAACGACGACCGCTCCCAGGACCGCGACAAGGACCAGTCCGGTGACGGCGGGGACCGGTCCGGCGACGGCGAGCGGTCAGGCGAGGAGAGCGGCGACCGCTCCGGAGACGGCGAGAACCGGGGCGACGACAACAGGGACCGAAGCGACGGGGACCGGTCAGGGGACGAGGACAACGACCGATCCGACCACCAGGAGGGTGACGGGTCGGACCACCAGGACGGCGAGGACGGCGAACGCACGGACGACGACGCCGGGTCCGGCCACGGGGAGGCCCCCGCCGAGGAGGGGGACGGCCAGGAGCAGGACGGCGAGGAGAGCCGCGAGGACGCCCCCGCCGGAGAGGGCGAGACGTCCGGAGCGGCCCTGTCCCGGAACACGGACGGTGTCCCGCAGGATCAGGAGACGCCGCGGTCCCGTCCGGAACCGCTCCCCGACGGGGAGGCCGGTCCGGAGCGGAACGGCTCGCCCCCTCCCGCCACCGTGGAGCCCCCAGCCATGGCCGACAGCTGGGAGACCGCAGCCCCGCCGACGGAGAACAGCGGGGCGCCGGTACCGGGCGCCGGGGACGCCCCGCCCGCCGCCGAGGTCACGACGCCCGACACGACCGAGGGCACGCCGGTCCCCACGCGGAGCACGGACACGGACGCGCCTCCGGCACCGCCCGCCGCCGGACCCGAGCGCGCGGCGGACAGCGGCTCCAACACCCCCGGAGAGACGCGCACCGACCCCACCGCTTCCGGGATCGATCCGGGGGCCGACGCCCGCGCCGCGTCGGTCCTGGACCGCCTGCCCGAACTCACCCGGGCCCTCGCGGACAAGGACATTCCCAGGGCGCGGGCGCTGGGAGCCGAGTTCTGGAGGCTGCTGCGACCGGTCGGCGGTCCGGCCCCGGAGAACCGCTCCATCCGCGAGGCGCGCGCGCTAGCGCAGGCACTGGTGTACGTCGTCTCCGATCCGTCCGACAGGCGCGTCCCGCTGAGCGGCGAGTCCGTCCCTCCCGAACGCGTCCGGGACGCCGAGGTCCTGGCCCGCGGCATCGACCGCCACCTCCGGGACCGCCACGACCCGGTCCGCGCCCGGCTCTGGCAGCCCGGCGGGCGGCTCACGACGGACTACGTCCGCTACGCGACGCAGGACCCCGCGGACCGGGGACCCTCCCCCTACGGCGCACCGGACACGGTGACGACCGTCAACACAGCGCTGATGGACGGCGACGGAGACGCATCGGCCTCGGAAGGACGGTCCGGGGAATCGTCGACGCCGGGCCGGACAGCGACGAACACCGACGACCCCGCCGCGTCCGGGTCCAGGTCCGGGACGATCCGCCGACTGCCGACCGGTGCCGAAGCCGACCGCTACGGCGACCTCCTGCACGACCCCGGCTACAACCCCAACACCTTCGACGCGCTCCCCTTCGCGGCCCAGGACGCGGTCTCCGCCTACACCCGGTCCTCCTGGCTGAACAGCTTCACACGGCTGAGCCCGCTCAGCGAGGCGACGGTGCAGGCCGAACTGGACCGGATCCGGGACGAGAGCCGGTCCCACCCCGGATGGCAGGTCTACGAGATCGGCGGCGGCCGGTGGCCCGACCTGGCACGGCTGGAGGAAGCCGTGGAGCGGGGCGGGCTGAGTCCCGAACAGGAGCGGATCGTGCGAGGCGTCCTCGACAGCCCGTACCCGGAGGCGGCGCTGGCGAACCTCCACGAGCGCTCCGGACACGCGGGCCGGATCGCCGAATCCCTCGCCCAGGGCGGGGAACCGGCGCACTTCCCCGACTCCTCGGAAGTCCTGGCGTTGCTCCGGCGCCTGGACCGCGCCACCGGCCAGCCCTTCCCCGAGGGTTTCGAGGCCGTGCACGGCATGTACCACCACCAGCACCTGCTGGGCGAGGGCAGCACCGATCCCCGCACCCTCGCGGGGACCACTCACGTGGAACAGGGGTACTTCTCGGTCTCCCTCGGTACCGTTCCGTCCGCGGCGGGCGGCTCCCCCATCGACCTGATGCGGCTGACCGTGCCGGAAGGCGCCCGGGGGCTGTGGGTCGGCGACCGGAGCGAACACCCCGGCGAGCGCGAGGTGATCCTCACCCGGGGGACCCGCTACCGGATCACCGAGGTCGAGCCCTGGGGGCGCGGTTACCTCTTCCACGCCGAGATCCTGCCCCCCGCGCACGACGACGGGGCCGCCGCGGCCCCGGCCTGGACGGGCGAGGTGCTGGACCGCATCGACCGGGCCCTGGACGCGGATGACACGGCAGCGGCCCTGGCCGGGATACGCGGGGCGGCGGAACGCTTCACCGCGGACCTGGCCTCCGCTCTGCGGGATGCCGACGGCCCCGGCCGGACCGCGGCGATCGGCCGCCTCGAACAGGTGCGGGACGGGGCCGAGCGGCTGGCGGACCGGGCCTGGGAGATCGCCGACACCGCACCGGAGGCGGTCGCGGCCACGATCGCCCTGGCCGCGGACCTCGCCGCCGCCGCGGAGAGCGTCGCCGCGCACGGTGCCGCCGACGCGGCCGCGGCCCGGGACGCGGTCCCCGAGCCGCCCGAGGTGGACCCCGAGGACCCGGACCGGATCACCGACGCCGCACGGGAGCGCGACACGGCCCTCACACGGGTCTCGGACGCCGACACCGCGCGCGACGACGCCGAACGCGCCTCCCACATCGCCTACGACGCCGCCGACACCGCCGCCCGCACCGCACGGACCACCGGGCACGATACCGGGATCCGGGTCGGGGAGGCGCGCGCGGCCGCCGAGGCGGCGGACACCCGGCGCAGCGCCGCGATCACGGCCGCGGAGGACGCGGCCGACCGGCACGAGAGCCTCACCCGCACCGTCAACGTGGCCGCGAGCATCGCCGTCGGTATCGCGCTCAGCGACGTGACCGCCTCCCGCGGCGACGCCGCCGCGACGGCGGCCGCCCTCGACCGGGCGCGGTCCATCGCCGACCTGACCCCTCCGGGCTCCGCGGCGCGCATGAGACTGAACACGCGCATGAACGCGATGGGGCTCTCCGACCCGACCGGCTCCAACAACCCCTTCGCCTTCGCCGTGACCGACATCGCCGGAGAGGTACGGGACCCGGACGGGGACGGCACCGAGACGAGCGGCGCCGACCTCGACTCCCTCGCCCGCGGCCTGGGACTGACCGACACCGACGACGCGGAGCCGGATCTGGCGGAGGCGCCCGGCCCCGCGACCGGCACACCCCCGAGCGACCGGACGGAGCGAGGGCCGGGGGCGCACCCCGCGACGGGCTCGCCCCTGGACACGTTCCACAGCGCCCTCAACACGCAGACCCCGCCCGTCCGGAGCGGACCGGTGACCGGGGAGGAGTCCTCCGGCCCCGGGGCCGGACCGTCCCCGCGGCCGGTTCCGGCCCGGTCGGCGCCCGAGCCGAACACGGACGACGAGACCACCGAGGCCGCCCCTGCCGAGACCGGCGTTTCGCGGGGACAGGCGGCACCGCCGGACCCGCCGACCACCAGGACCGGGGAGACGACGGAGGAGGCGGTGCGCCCGCCCGCGCCGACCGAGGCCGAGACGCGCGTGCCCACGGAGGAGGCGCGGACCAGGAGCGGAGAACACGAGGAGGGCGCGCCTCCTCCGCCTCCCGCACCCGCACCCGCACCGGCCGAGAACGACGGCACCGAACAGGAGCCGTCGGTGCGGCCCGTCGACACCGACGTCACGGACACAGAACACACACCCCCACCGTCCCCACAGCACGAACACGGCACCACCACAGGGTCCGTCGAGACGGTGGACGCCACGGGCACGGAGCAACCTCCGCCGCCCCAGCAGGAGAACACCGACACCACCACGAACACCGAGGACACGGAACAGCCTCCGCCGCCACCCGCACCCGTTCTCACCGAGAACGACACCGTCCAAACGGTGGTAACACCCGTCGACACCGACGTCACGGACACAGAACACACACCCCCACCGTCCCCACAGCACGAGCACGACACCGCCACCACCACAGACCCCGTGAACGCGGTGGACACCACGGGTACGGAACAACCGCCCCCACCCCCGCAAGAGAACACCAACACCACCGCGAACACCAGGGACACCAGGGACACGGAACAGCCTCCGCCGCCCCAGCAAGAGAACACCGACACCACCACGAACACCGAGGACACGGAACGCACGCCCCCTCCTCCGCCGGAGGACCCCCGCACCACCACCGTCGGCACGGAGACGGATCGCCCGCAGACCGACACCGGCGACACCCGGCGACGCGAGGAGCCGCCGCCCCGGAACTACCCGGGTTCCGTGCGGCCGGAGCGGACGGACACCTCCTACGACCTCGGCTACCTGCTGACGTCCAACCTGGTCAACTCCAGCATGATCCACGCCGAGCGCCTGCGTTCGTTCGTGGACGACACCCTCACCAACGACGCCGGACACGTCGACGCCACGGTGCGCGACACGGTCAGGGAGCGAATCGACGCCCAGGTGCGCGAGCAGACGGGCGTGTTCTTCCAGCCGGAGGGGTTCTCCACGACGGTCAGCGGAGCGGACGGCTCCACATGGCGGGCGGACCTGCGGCTGAGCTCCTCCCACGAGGGTTTCCACCACGCGCCCACCCAGCCGAGGGAGGGCTCGAACTCCACCGAACTGAAGCTGGTGGACGAGGCCGGGGAGGCCAACCCCGCCGAGGGCAGCGGCAGCCACGGCGGCACCAAGTTCGTCGGCATGGGGTTCCAGGTCTCCCCCCTGCTTCTCGGGACGGTGGGCGGCGCCGACATCGGCCCCCGCTTCACGTTCAGCTTCTCGGGGGGAACGCGCCAGCGGCAGTCCGTGGACACGGCGGTCAGCCTCCACGACGGCTACAGCAGCTACGAGATCAAGGGCAAACCCGAGGTCTACGCCTCCGACCTGACCATGTCCTTCGACCTGACGCCCGTCCACGTCCCCCCGACACAGGCGCCGGGCAGCGGCACCACCCCGGCGAACGGCAACGCCCCGACCGACAACACCGCTCCCAACGACAACGCAGCAGCGAACGACACCACCCCGCCGGACCGGGCCGTGAACTCCCGGGCCGAATCCGCCAACGGGGTGGTCCTGGTCCTTCCGGGCGAGGTCGTGGCCAACACCGGTCCGGAGACGATCCGCCTGCGCGACCCCTTCGCGACCGAGGAGCACCAGCGCGGCCGGAACAACGACGGCAGGCCCGTGGGACCGCACGCGGACAAGGGCCACCCCGTGTCGGTCGGCGACATCCGGTTGAGCGACGGCTCCTCCGACAGGTCCTTCCCCGACTGGATCGCCGACCACCTGTGGTCCCCGGAGCAGGACCGCGGGTGGTGGAAGTCCGCGGTCGACAGGGTGACGCCCGGGTTCGTCGACAGGCGCAGGCAGCAGAAGCTGGACGCCTTCCACGACCAGGTCGGGGGGACCTTCTCCAAGAAGTCCATCCGCAACAACCTGTCGGAGATGACCTCGGCACCCGCGGTCTTCACGGTCACCGACCCCTCGGGCAGGCCCCGGCTGGTGAGCATCCAGTCCGTGCCCACCGCCTACGACGTCAAGCCCCACACCATCCAGCCCGCGAAGTACATCAAGGGCAACAAGGCCGAACGCGAGAGCGGGAGCTCCGTCCGGCACAGCGACTTCCTCGGCGGGACCCTGGGCGCGGGCGTCAGCGTCGACGCGGGGGCCGTGGGCGGCACCCACAAGGCCCGTGTCGACGCGATAGCCGTGGAGGGGGGTGTGCGGGGCCGGTCGACCGCGGAGAGTTCGCAGGTGTCGTCCGGAGCGGTCAACCGCATGAACTACGGCAAGACCGAGTCGTCCGCCTACGACGTGCAGCGCAACTACTACGTGCACTTCGACGGCGAACCCGAGGTGTACCGCTTCCAGGGCGACACCGTCGAGATCCTCACCGTCCAGGAGGCCCGCATCCTGAACGGGGACGAGCCCTCGGACAAGGTGCCCGCGCCCCCGGCTCCCGTCCGGACCGAGGGTGGCGGCACGACGCCCGAGACGGTGAACCCTCCCGGGACCGCTCCCGACGCCACCGGGAACCAGCAGCCCGGGACCGACGGGAACCGAAGCGCGCCGGGCGGCGACGACCGGAACGGGAACACCGGGACCGAGGAGCGCGGCCAGCAGCGGGAGAACGCCCCGGAACAGGAACGGCCGCCCGGACAGCAACCCCCCGAGGGGCGTCCCAACGGGGAGGGGCGGCCCGAGACCCTGCGGCCCCCTCGTCCGAACCTGGCCGAGGACCACCCGGTCACCTTCCACGGGGCCGTGCCCCGCGACTTCACCTGGCCCGACGGCAGCCAGTACCGCGACGTCGACGGGCAGCAGCGCAGCATCTACCAGCACATCGCGCACCAGGTGTTGACCGGGCTGGCCAACAAGCTGCCCGGCATAGTCCTGCCCGACATGGCCCGCGACCCGAAGAACTTCGCCAAGCGGCCCGGTCACGAGAACACGGGCCGGTTCACCGGTTCCACACGCGAGCACCATCCCTTCCGACGCGACCACGAGACCGCCGTCTTCAACACCCACAGGGTCATAGACGCGATCTCCGCGTCCGACTTCAAGAGCGGCATGGACGGCCTGACACTGCACGGCCAGCCCGTCCACCTGATCGACACGGGAAGGTTCGACCCCAGCGCGCTCTTCAAGTCGGGCCAGAAAGTGGTGCGCTCTCCGTTCGTCGCGGTACGCATCAGCGCGGACTTCTCCTCGCTCAGACACGTGGGAGAGACCACGAGGGGTACCGGAGGCGAGTACGCGGGCTCGTCCGAGCGCACCACCGCGGACGGCTCACAGAAGCGCAAGACGGTCCGGCTCTCCTCCGGCGGCTACATCCGCCGGATCGACGCCGTCGACGCGGCCGACAACCCGAGCGACGGCGGCGTGTTCTCGGTCGCCCTCCAGATGAGCGACACCAAGGGGAAGAGCCGGGGCCTGGGCATGAAGTCCCAGAGCGAGAGGACCATCCAGTACGCGGAGGACTCCAGTGTCTGGAACTCCGGGGTCCGGTTCAGGGCGAGGCTCTACCAGGACGACGACCTCGGCATGGTCCTGGGCGGTGACACGCCGCTGGCCGACCGCGGACAGGACCTGCTCAACCGCCCGATCGAGGCGCTGGCCACGATGGACACGGCCAAGGCGGTGCCGGGCGGGGAACGCGGCGGCCGGGACAACACCGCCCCCGCCCCGCGGGTCACCCGGATCCGGCCGATACCGGTCGACCAGGCCCAGGAGATGATCGACGGCCCCACGAGGCCGACTCCGGGCATGGTCCACAAGACGCGCGACGTGACCGGAACGGTCAAAAGGTGGTTCGGCGGGGGGCGGAGCCAGCCTCCCCCGGCAGAGCGGGTCCCCGCCCCGGCGCCGGAGAACTCCACCGGGCAGCGCGACACCACTGGGCAGCAGAACACCGGACAGCAGAACACCGGTTCCCAGTCCGGTGACGGCCAGCGAACACCCGCCCCCGGCACCAACACCAACACCAACACCAACACCAACACCAACCAGCCGAACACCGAAACCGCGCAGACCACCACCGGGCAACAGAACACCGACACCGCTGCGGACACCACTGGCCAGCAGAACACCGGCTCCCAGAACGACGACGTCCGGAGACCGCCGGCGACGGAAACCACAGACGGCACCACCGGCCAGCAGAACACCGACACCACCCCGGCACCGAACACCGAGACCGCGCAGACCACCACCGGGCAGCGGAACCCGGCGGAGAACGCCCCCGACACCCGCCCCATCGAACAGCGCCGGGCCGAGAAGCTCCGCGACACCCCCGCCACCGTCGAGCACGTCAACACCCGGTTCACCACCGGTGACGGCAACCGGGTGAGCAGCCTGCTCGAAGCCACCTACGAGAGCTTCTCCTCCACCGCGCCCTGGGAGAGGGGCGCGGGCGGCCAGCGTCCCTCCAGAGGGCTCGGCACCGAGCGCAAGCTGCGGCACTTCCTGAGGCGGGGCGAGGGAAGCCGACGGTTCTACGAGAACGCGCTCTCCCCGGAGAACCTCGCGGACAACCCGGCGGCGCGCTCCTCCAACGGCGCGCGCACCCGCACGGAGAAGAGTGGGGGCCCGCTCTCCCCGATGCACCTCCGCACGACGTCGTCCACCCGGCTCGACATCGACTCGGTCGACCGCTTCGAGCAGTCCGACGGCGCGGTCGTCTTCAAGAGCAAGAACACCCTGGAGACGTTCTCCAGGGACGGGAAGAGGACCGACCTGACCTTCCTGGCCACGGGCGGCGGCCGGGTCAACCCCAATCCCATCCAGCCGGCCGAGCAGCCCGCGGGCGGGACCGCGCCCGCACCCAACTCCGCGAGCGCCCCCCTGATCCAGCTCGGCCCCTCCGCGGGCAAGAGCCTGTTCGACCGCTACACCATCACCAAGCCCACGTCGAGGTTCAACGAGTCGATCGAGTTCCACCCCAAGATCCCGATGTCGTACTCCTACTCCGCCTCGGGGCGCATCACGCAGGCGATGGAGTTCGTCAAGAACTGGAGCATCGGGCCGACGTTCCCCCGCGCCGCGCGTTACCGGGGCTTCCAGGCCGACTCCGACAATCTGGAAACAGGGCTGATCCACGTCCGCGACGCCCACGCGTCGGGCATGGTCGAGGACAAGGTCCAGGAGGTCGACGGCGAACTGGTCCGCGTCCCCCAGCCCGAACCGGATCCGCCCGGGTCCGTGAAACCGCGCCCGGGTTTCGAGGACTCCGGCACGATGCTCGATCCGGTCAACCCCGACGAGGCCATCCAGAACCTCGTCGACGACCTGGCCTCACAGGGCTGGCAGTTGACCAAGGGCAGCCGGGAGATCATCCTCAAAGCCCTCAATTCCCACACCGGGCTCAACCCCAACACCGGAATGCCGGTGACGGTGAAGATCAGCCCCATCGACCACTCGATCGGGAACCTCAACTCCCCGACGACCGCGCCGCTGTCCCTGGACGCCACCGTGAAGCTGCGGCTCGACAGGAGCAACGCGAAGGTCGAGTACCTGGGCGGCAAGACGGAGTACCGCCAGCGTCAGGGCTCGGAGGAAGGGGACAGGCTCCAGCAGGGCAGCGAGAGCTCCGCGTTCCACGGGGCTCACGGCTCGCTCCTGAACCCGCTGCCCCAGTCGGGGGGCGACCAGCCCGGGGGCACCGCCCCGTCGAGCCGCCCCTACCTGATGGGCCTACAGGGTGACGGCACCACGACGAACGCGCGCGGCGACGGCGGGATCGTCCGGGACACGGACAAGCGCTCCACCCAGTTGACCATGGAGACGCCCTACGCACGGGTGTCGTCGGACACGCGGCTGACGCTCGACCTGCACATCTCCGAGAAGCAGGGCAAGGCCAACCCCCTCCTGGGAGAGAACCCGAGCTCGCGCGGGCGTAACTTCACCGGTACGGGGAACTCGGGCCGGGCGCAGGAGCTCTACCCGGCCTTCTCCCTGGACCTGGGCAACGAAGCGAGCACGGCCGAGGGGAACAACATCCCCCGGACGTCCACCGACGGAAACGACAACAGACAGCCCGGAGGACAGCAACAACCCGGCGGTCGGCAGACGGGGAACCGGACCGCTCCGGAGAACCCCTCCAACAACAACCACGCCTCACTGACCGACATGGCGCGCTCCCTGACACCTGCCGGGGGTCCGCAGTCCCGGGACGCCTTCGACGACGCCCTGACCCTGCTCGCGTCCGTCGAGAACAAGGGCAAGGACGTCCTCGACCTCGGCCGGATCGTCCTGGCGAAGTCGTGGGGCTGGAACCCGTCCGCGGACTCGGTCCACGAAGGGCGCTACACCCCGGAGGCTGTCAAGAAGGCGGCCAACTACGTCGCGGACAAGCTCAAGCTGAACTCCCGCAACAACGCCATCGACCAGACGCTCACCGAACTCGGCATCAAAGCCTCCTTCGCCGAGGCCAGCTCGAAGACGGGCGCCGAACTGCCCGAGCTGGGCCCGACCACGTGGATGATGCGCGCCATGTCCCATCCGGAGACAGCGCGCATCAAGGACTACAACCCGAGCATGCGCCTGACCGACTCCTCGGAGACGAGCAGGACCTTCTCCCCGTTCCACAACGAGTCGTCCACGACGACCATGGGTTTCGAGGCGCGCCCCTCGGGGCGTACCGGAACGGGGCCTCCGACGACGGCCACCCACTACGGCTCGGTCAACAACACGGGATCGTCCACGTCCGGAGGCGACACCGCACGGGGGAGCAGGCCGAAGGAGCCGCCCCACTCCGACCGCGTCCGTACCGGCCCCGGCTACCTGGTGGAGATGGACACCGACGTGTTCATCGGGGCCAGGACCGAGGTGAGCGGCCCCTGGTACAAGCGCTCGGCACATTACGTCGGGGACAAGGCCGCGTCCGCGGGCAGGGCGGTACGAGGCGCTTTCGGCGGCCGGAGCACCCCCTCGTCCGTCCCGTCCCGCCCCGCCCGGTGGCAGCAGGGCCAGACCACCGTCAAGACGACCAGGTGGATCTCCCACGGCGACGCGGTGAGGATGGGCGTCATCACGCCCGACCACGCCACCCGGATCGCCCCCCTGACCGAGCGTTTCACTCAGATCCAGCAGGCGCTCGGAGACGCGGAGAAGGCCTACCTCGAAGCGCGCTGGCCTCTGGACCAGGCGTCCTCCGACCGCATCGCCGCACCCGACGACCCGCGGGTCCAGGAGCGTTACAGGAACCTGGAGACCGCCTACGAGGACCGACGGGAGGACTTCAACGAGGCGGTACGCGACTGGGTGACGGCGCTCCGGGGGCTGCGCGACGGCCTGGGTGACCTCTCGTCCCTGCCCAGGCCGCGCACCGCGACCGCACCGGACCTCGACACCATCCAGGAGGAGCCGCCGTCTCCCCCGGCCCCGGCCCCGCAGCAGAACGCCGATGACCCCGCCGCCGACCCCGAGGCCATCGAGCTGCCCGAGCGGAACAACCGGCAACCCGAGCAGGAGGGCCGACAGCCCGAACGGGGCACCGGACAGCGCGGCGCCGCCCCGGACCTCCTGGACGCCCTCGGCTCGGACCTCAACATCCGACCGCGGGAGACCAGGGAGGAGGAAGCGCCTCCCCAGCCCCCGCAGCGGGACACCCCGGACCCCGCGATCACCGAGCTGCCCGAGCGCGACACCCGGCCGCCCGGGGACGACGACCAGCGGCCCGCGGACGACACCGGACAGCGCGAGACCCGACCCGGCCTCCTGGACACCCCCGGCCCGGACCCCAGCACCCGGCCGCAGGAAGACGTGCCGAGGAAAGCACCTCAGCCGAGCCCGGCCGAGGTGCTTGAAAGGGCGCGGCAGAAACTGGCGCGGGACATGGTGATGGGCAGGGTCGTCCACGGCCCGCACCGCTCCTCCCGCGACGAGGCCGCCCCCGCCGGCAACCGCCCGGAACGCCACTCACGCAACCAGACGAAGGGGCCCCTCAGCCACACGGACCAGCGTTCGGGCCCCTCCTCCGAAACGCACACACGGCCCGAGTCCGCGACGGTCCGGAGACCGAGGGCGGCGGCGCCGACCGGGGAGAACGGGAACGGGCCGTCCCCGCACGAGCCGGCCCTGCCCGGCGACCAGGCCGAGACCCGTCGCGGCCCTGTCCCGGAGCGCGTCGACAGCGCCGCCGACAGGTACACGGCAAACGATGAGGAGAACCTGTACGACGTCAGTGACGAGGAGGAGGCGCCGCGCACCCGCTGGCTCGACAGGCACTACCCGGAGGCAGCCTCGCTCAGCGGGGAAGAACGCAGTCAGCTGGTGCGATCGCTCACGGAACGGTCCCTGGCGGTGGGCCCGCCCGTCCCCGAAGGGTTCCGGCACCCCATGGACCTGGGCGGCCCCGACGACATCGCCTGGCTCGAAGCCCAGAGAGCACAGCGCTTCCCCCCGGAGTCCGACACCACCGTCCTGCCCGGGTCCTCCACGGCCCCGAGCGCACCGCAACAGCAGGACCGGCCCGTCGAAGGCCAGAACCAGCAGCCGCGGCCGACACCGTCCGAGGGCGACCAGCCGTCCCCGGCGGACACCGGTCTGACGGGCGACCACGGCCCACAGCGCTCCCCCGATCAGACCGGGACGCACCGCGACCCTGAGGACCAGCCCGTCCCGCAGACGGAGAGCGCACAGGAGGAACCGTCTTCCCCCGCCCCGGCCGGGACGAACCCGGACCCCAACAGCTCGCAGCAGAGCCAAACGACCACGCAACCGAGCCAACCGTCCCCCGAGGAGACCTCCAGCACCCAGTCCCAGCCGTCCCCTGAGGAAGCCCCCACCACCCAGCCCCAACCGGCACCCGAACAGGCCCCCAGCACCCAACCCCAACCCGCCCCCGAGGAGACCTCCAGCGCCCAGCCCCAACCAGCACCCGAACAGACTCCCACCACCCGGCCCCTCACCCAGAACCGGGACGACGGGGGTTCCTCCGCCCTGCCCCAGGACCGCACGGGCACCTCCCGGCCGGAGGGGACCGCGCCCCCGGCGGAACAGGCTCCCCCGACCTCCGACCCGGTGTCCGGCCTGTTCGCGTTCTTCGACCAGGAGTTGAACGGTCCCGCGAACAACGGGGACAACCGCTCCGCGCAGGAAACCACGCACGCCCCCTCCGGCGAGGGGACGACGACCGAGTCCGCCCCGGCCGTCAACGACGACCAGGCCCAGGAGACCTCGTCCCCCGAGACAGCGCCCGAGGTGGCCGGGTCCGATCCGTCCCGGAGACAGCCCGAGCCTGAGGAGGGGGAGACGGCGAAGGACCCCGAGCACACGCAGGACGAGGAGAAGGAGAAGAAGGAGGACACCGAGGAGGAGTCCGAGGACGTACCCACCGACACCAAGGACGAACGCGAGGACGGGGACGGCGACGACGGCGGTCCCGACAGGGATCGCTCCGGGGGGAACAGCGGAGACCGGAGCGGCGGCGACGGGGGCTCCGGCCGTGACCGCTCCGAAGGCGAAGGCGACCAGGGCGGCAGCGGTGGCAGCGGCAGGACCGGTGATGATGGCGCTTCCGATGACCGTTCGGGCGACCGTTCCGGGGACCGGGACGGTTCCGGGGGGCAGGGCCGCGGGAGGCAGGGGGAAGAGGACCGTTCCCCACGTGGAGGCCACCAGGGCGGCACGAACCGCAGCCGCGGGGGGAGCCCGGTCCGTCGCGACACCGACCCCGACGCGGACCCGGTTCCGGACCTGGTCCCGGACACGGACTCGGACGGCTACGACAGCGATGACGACCTGTCCCTGTACGACCTCCCCGACACACCGCTACAGCGGCCCCGCGACTCAACGTTGGACGAACCGCAGGTCCGACCGCCGCGGGACCAGGACGGCTCCCCCTCCGACTCCATGGACCCGAAGTCCCCGGACAAGGAGAACGGCTTCCCCGACGCCCTCGGTTCCAAGCCCTCCCCCGACGACTTCCTGGGTCTGCTCAACCCCAAGGCCGGCTTCGACCAGCCCCTGCCCAGCTCGATGACCGACTTCCTGGTCATGCCCGTGTTCGGGGACAACGGCCGTTCGGGGAACCCGCAGGGCGACCCGCCCCGTAACCCGTGGGGAGACAACCAGACGCCCCCGAACGCACCCGCCGACCCACCCGCCCAGAGCGGCGGCACCCCGCAGCCCCCCGCGGCGGGCGCGAGCGACCAGCCTCCCGCCAGCGCGCCACCACGCCCCGTCTGGGGCGGCGGCACCTCCCAACACCTCTTCGGCAACACCGGCACCCCACAACCCACCAACACGCCCCAGAACCCGACCAGGGACACCACCCAGCCCCCCGCGGCACCAGCCAGCGGCCAACCCACCGCACCCGCTCCCGCCAGTTCCCAAGGCGGCGACCAGCCTCCCGCCAGCGCGCCACCGCGCCCCGTCTGGGGCGGCGGCACCTCCCAACACCTCTTCGGCAACACCGGCACCCCACAACCCACCGGCACACCCCAGAACCCGACCAGGGACACCACCCAGCCCCCCGCACCGCAGAGCAGCGCCCCGCCCCGCAGAGGAGACCCCGACTCAGCCATCAACCTGGCCGGACTCGACGACACCACCACGGAGAACCACCGGTTCCCGGAAAACCTCAACGACGGCCGCATCATCGGCAAAATTCCCGAAACACGCGTCACAAGAGACGCCGAAGGAAAAATCGCCACCGTCGACGGGAAACCCCTCGAAGACTTCCAGTTCAACCTCGTGGAAGCACGCGCGAAAGAGGTCAGGGACCTCCTGAAGAACGGGGCCAGGGTGAAAATCACCTCGCTCAGGCCGGGGTTCAGGCCAGGAAGAGACGGCAGGGTCCCCCTCGAAGTCCAGGACCTGGGAGGGGAGATGGGAGCGGTCAACTCCATCGTCGTCGACCGCGTCACCGGACTCGTCGCCGAAGGCATGAACGGACGAAGAGGGACCTCGTTCATCCCGCCCAACAGGGAACACCCCGAAATCAGGAGAAGGATCGCCGCCATGAAGAAGCCCGGCGGATACGACGTCTACAAGGGCAAGAAGCCAACGGGCGAAAAACACTACTTCCCCCTGCCGGACGCACCCGACCGCCACGCTGAGATCAAAGCCATCAACGCGCTCCTCATGGCAAGGAGGAACGCCAGGATCAGCGACCTCCAGATCGACAACGTGTTCACCCTCAAAGAGGACGAATGGACCCGCACGGGTTGCCCCTGCTGCGCGAACTGCAGCAGGATCACCTGGGGGGCTCCCGCGCCGCGCGCCGGAAAGAGCACCCACCCCGTCGGCCACCCCAAACACAAGGTCGTCTACCCGGACTGGACCCCCTCCGATGCGCAGAACTGACCACGCGGACCTGCGGTTCCCCCCGGGCGAAAGGGCGACACACCTCGGTCGGCCCTTCACCGGACTGTCCGTCACCACAGGCACGCACGAGACCAGCGCCCAGACCTTCGTCGAAGGCGTCCAGAAGGGCCCCGAGCTCTCCTGGCACGAGAACGGGCAGCTCATCGCTCTGGGCAACACCCACGCCGACGGGCTCCCCGTCGGTCCCCTGCACTACTGGGACACCGAGGGAAACCTCGCGTACGAACACGTCAACGACGCGTCCGGAAGCCCGCGCATCACCAGGGAATGGGACGAGTCCGGAAACCTCGTCGGCGAGGAGCGGCACGAGGAGCATGTCGACGGCACCGACACCGGCGATGAGGCCTTCCCGCCCTGGCAGTGGATCAGGCTCGCCCCCGGCATGCGGGCCCCCGAACGCGGAGGCTTCCTGCCCGCGGTCAGCGTCAGAGACCTCACCACCGCCGAAGTCGAGGGCCGGGGTCGCCGTGCCCTGCACGGCGGCACGCCCTACACCGGGGAGGCCGTCACCCTCGACCGCCGGGGCCGGGTCGAGATGCACACCTTCGTCGGGGGCGTCGAGGACGGCCCCACCCTGACCTGGGCGTCCAGCGGCAAGCTCGTCGTCCAGGGCATCACCCAGCACCCCCACGGCCCGGTCGGCCCCTGGCACCAGTGGGACGAGCGGGGACGTCTCCTGCGCGAGGTCGTCCACGACGCCCTGGGCAACCGGATCATCGTCCGCGAACTCGACGAGGCCGGGAACATCGCCCGCGAGGAGCGCAGGCCCCCCGCACGCCTGGCCCGCGACCCCGAGACCGGCCGGGAGCACCCCGCCCCCTGGCTCTGAGGAGCGGTCGCGCTCCCGCGCCGGGGGCGCGGAGCCGTCGTCCCGCCCCCGTGGGCCCCCGCCCCGGAGGGAAACGACGCGGGCCGGTCACCGGACGCTCATCGAACGTACACGGGAAACCGAGTACGCTACCGCAGTCGGCCCTCCCATCCGAGGCCCCGCCCGCACGGACGGCGGCCCCTCCCACGGCGACGGTCACAGCCCCGTCCCTCTGCGGAAGAGTCCCGACGGGACGGCGGTGAGGATCCCCCGAAACAGCGGACGCCTCCCGAGTCCGGCGCGCCGCGGAGGGCTGGCGTAAGGTCGGGTCCCCGCGCCCCTCTGCCCCGCGCACGGCCTCCGCACGGGAGGACGCGCCCCCGCGCACCCGACCGGGCCGCCCCGTCGGGTGCGGGGCGCGCCCCGAGGACACCCCCAGAGAGTCTGGAGCACACGTCAGGTGACCGCACACACCGATCCGGGGACGGCCCGCTCCCGGCGCCGCCGCACCGCCGCCGCGGCGCTGGCCCTGGGACTCCTCGCCCCCCTCCCCGCGGCTCCGGCGGCGGCCGAGGCGCCCCAGGACCCCGTCTCGCTCGCGCAGGTCCACCCCTTCAAGGCCGACGACCAGCCGTGCGCGGCCACCGGCGGGGACGTCGTGGAGCAGACCCCCTGGACGCACCACTTCCTCGGCCTGTCACGGGCCCACGACCTGAGCAGCGGCGAGGGGGTGGGCGTGGCGCTGCTGTCCCCGGAGGTGGACGGGGGCGTCCCCGCACTGGCCGACGCCGTGGAGGGCGGGCAGTCCGCCGACTGCCTGGGGTTCGGCACGTCGCTGGCCGGGGTGGTCGCCGCCCGGTCCGTGGAGGGCAGCGGCCTGGTCGGGGTGGCCCCGGGCGCGTCGGTGACGGCCGTGGCCACGGGCAGCCCCCAGACCGGTCTGGCCTCAGCGCAGGAGATCGCCGCCGGGATCGGGAGCGCGGTGGACGCGGGGGCCCGCGTGGTCCTGGTGGGCACGGGCACGTGGGAGGCGTCCCCGGCGCTGGAGTCCGCGGTGGCCGCCGCCGAGGAGGCCGACGCCGTGGTCGTGGCCCCCGCGACGGTCCCCACCTCCCGAGGGCCGCTGCCGGGCCAGCCCGCCCAGCACGCGTCGGTGCTGAGCGTGGCCGCGCACGACGTGGAGGGCCTTCCCGTGGCCCAGGGCCCGCTGGTCCTGCCCAGCGGCGACCTGGCCCGCGTGGACCTGACCGCGCCGGGCGACCGGGTGGTGGGGACCGGCCCGGGCGGCGGCCACGTGGCCGCGGCGGGCGACGGCGTGGCCGCGGCGTTCGTGGCGGGGACCGCGGCCCTGCTCATGGCGCGGGAGCCGGACCTGAGCGCCGAGCAGGTGCGCGAGCGGCTGACCACCACGGCCTACGCCTCGCCGCGGGGGGACGCGGACCCGCTGTCGGGACACGGCAGGGTCGACCCGCTGTCGGCGATGGCCATCGCCCCGGGCGGCACCCCCGCCGGGGTTGCGGGCGAGGGGTTCGTCCCCGACCCCTCTCCCGAAGGTTCGGTGGACGCGCCGCCCACGGCCGCCGTGGTGTCCGTCGCGCTCCTGCTCATCGTGCTGTGTGTCCTGGGCGGAGCGGTGATCAAGCTCGGACGCGCGCGCGGGTGGCGCCCCGCCGCCGCGGGCGAGCCGGTGCCGATGCGCTCCGACGAACCGGTGCGCTGACACCGAGCTGACGCGGAAGGGGGCGTCCGGCGCACCGGACGCCCCTCCCGCCTGGTGCGTTCCGGGAACCGGCCTCCTCCCTTCCTGGAGAAGGGGGAGTCCGGCCACCCCTCACGGCGCGGTCGGCGCCGTGCGCCCCGCCGCGCGGGCTGGTTCCCGCATCACTCCTCGGCGCCCTCGGCGATGGCCAGCTGCACTTCCACCGGGTCGCGGCGCGCGATCCACAGGGCGCGTCCCGCGGGCATCGTCCGCGCCCGGACGCTGCCGAACATCATGCCCTCCGAGGGCGGGGCGGACAGCAGGATGCTGGGCGTGTTGGAGTCGATGAGCGTCCGGATGACGGGGTCGCTGGAGGCCCGGCTGAAACCGCCCGCGGCGTGCACGAGGACCACGTGCAGGCCGATCTCCGCGCCCTGGCCGAGCATCGGCAGGAGCGGGGTCAGCGGGTTGGGACCGCTTCCGGAGACCATCTCGAAGTCGTCGATGAGGACGAACAGCTCGGGGCCGGTCCACCAGTCGCGCTTGCGGATGCGGTCGGGGGTGATGTCGGGCCCGGGCAGGCGCGCCTTCATGGCCTGCGCGGCGGCGGCCATCATCTCCTTGACGTTCTCGCCCGACACCGCGTAGCCGAGCTGCATCTCCTTGGGCACGGCGTCGTAGAGCTGGCGGCGCTGGTCGGCGAGTACGACCCGGGCGTCGGTGGGGCCGTAGTGGCCGCGGATCGCGTTGGTGATGTGGCGCAGCAGCGTGGTCTTGCCCGTCTCGGTGTCGCCGACCACGAGCAGGTGCGGGGTGACGCCGAAGTCGTGCCAGAACGGCTGCATCCGGCGGCTCTCCAGGCCCATGGGCACCCTGAGGCCGTTCGCCTTGGTGAGTTCGGAACCGGGCAGCTCACGGGCGTGCAGCATCGGGGGCAGGGTGCGCACCGACGGGGCGGAGGGCCCGTCCCAGGCCGCGCGCACGCGGTCGGCGAGCTCGGTCATGCCCTCGGACAGCGTGACCGAGTCGGCGTTGCCGTCGGCGCGGGGCAGACCGGTGAGGAAGTGGTGCTTGGTGTCGGTGATGCCGCGGCCGGGCACGCGGGGCACGGTCTGCGCGGCGCGCATGTGGACCATGGAGTCCACGGGGTCGCCCATGCGCAGCTCGAAGCGGGTGCCCATCAGGTCGCGGATACCGGTGTGGAAGTCGGCCCAGCGCGGGGAGGCGACCACGACGTGCACGCCGTAGTTGAGGCCGCGCTGCACGATCTGGACGATGGAGCCCACCAGGTCCGCGTAGTCCTGGCGGATGGTGCCCCAGCCGTCGATGACGAGGAAGACGTCGCCGTGGGGCTGGTCGGCGAACTCCCCGGCGGCGCGGCGCCTGCGGTAGGTGCCCATGGAGTCGATGCCGTGCTCGGCGAAGAAGACCTCACGCTTGGTGAGGATCTCGTTCATCTCCATGATGGTGCGGACGATGCGCCGCTCGTCGGTGCGCGTGACGACGCTGCCCACGTGCGGCAGGTCCTTGAGCGAGGTCAGCACGCCGCCGCCGCAGTCGATCCCGTAGAACTGGACCTGGGCGGGGGTGTTGCACACCGCGAGGGTGAGGATGAGCGAGGCCAGCATGGTGCTCTTGCCGCTCTGGGGGCCGCCCGCGATGCCGACGTGTCCCCCGGCTCCGGACAGGTCGGCGACCAGGGGCAGGCGCCTGTGCTCGAAGGGGCGGTCGATGATCCCCAGCGGCACGCGCAGGGTCGTCTCCTTCCTCCAGGCCAGACCGCCCTCGGGCAGACGGGTGCCGACCATGGCGAGCAGCTCGCCCACCAGCGGCGGCACCTCCAGCGGGGGCAGCCACACCTCGCGGGCCGCGGGCCCGAGGTCGTCCATCCGCGCCAGCGCGGTCGCCAGGAGGGACTCGCTGGTCTCCTCCACCTGGACCTCGGGCTCCTCGGGTTCGGGGGCGGCCGCGTCCACGGCGGTGTCGGCGAAGAGCACCACCTCGCCGCCGACCGTGCTCCTGCGGGCGGCGCGGCGCTTGACGCGGTAGGGGCCGGAGACGTAGGCGGCCTTGAAGCGGGTGAGGGTCTCGGTGTCGGTCTTGAGGTAGCCGTTGCCGGGGGCCGAGGGGAGCTGGTGGGCGTCGGGGACGCCGAGCACCCCCCGGCTCTCGATGGCGGAGAAGGTGCGCAGCGCGATCCGGTAGGACAGGTGGCCCTCCAGCTGGTGCATGCGGCCCTCGTCCAGGCGCTGGGAGGCCAGCAGCAGGTGGACGCCGAGGCTGCGGCCCAGGCGGCCGATCATCACGAACAGGTCCATGAAGTCGCGGTGGGCGGCCAGCAGCTCGCTGAACTCGTCGACGACCACGAACAGCGTGGGCATCGGCTCCATGTCGGGGTTGGTCTCGCGGGCCCTCTCGTACTCCAGGGCGGAGCTGAAGTTGCCCGCCGCGCGCAGCTGTTCCTGGCGGCGGACCAGCTCGCCGTGCAGGGCGTCCTGCATGCGCTCGACCAGGATGGCCTCGTCGGCGAGGTTGGTGATGAGCGCGGAGGTGTGCTGGAGCTTGTCGAGGCCGATGAAGGTGGCGCCGCCCTTGAAGTCGACGAGCACGAAGTTGAGGGTCTCGGGGGTGTGGGTCAGGGCCAGGCCGAGCACCAGGGTGCGCAGCAGCTCGCTCTTGCCCGAACCGGTGGCGCCGATGAGCATGCCGTGCGGACCCATGCCGCCCAGCGCGGACTCCTTGAGGTCCAGCTCCAGCGGCGCGCCGTCGGAGTTCATGCCGATGGGCACGCGCAGCCGGTCCTTCTCGTGCAGCTCGCTCCACATGCGCTCGCTGTCGTGCCGGTGCAGGTCGGGGATGCCCAGGAGCGTGGTCAGCTCGAAGTCGGTGGTGAGCGGCTCGGTGACCTCGACGACCATGCCGATCCGGTAGGGCGAGAGCAGGCGGCCCAGGGAGGCGGCGCGGGGCAGGCTCAGGGTGTCGGGCCGGCCCAGCACCTCCTCGGTGTCGCGGCCGCTGTTGTCGCGGGAGAGCATCACCAGGCGTTCGGTCTCCACCCGCAGGGCCAGGGTGTAGGGGTCGTCCTCGGGGGGCATCGGGTCGGCGACGTCGATGACGACGGCGTTGCGGTAGCCCCCGCCCAGCATGCGCGACCCCGGGGGGATGCGCCCGCCGTCCACGACGATGACGGTGAAGGGCTCCTCGCGGCTGGGGGCGGCGGTGGGGTCGAAGCGGGGGCGGTCGGCCAGGTCCGGGACGAGCCGTTCGAGCTCCATCGCGTCCGTGCACAGCAGCCGTGCCTGACCCGCGCCGTCGCGGGCGGTGGGGTGCTGGCTGTGGGGCAGCCACTTGGCCCACGACCACAGGGACAGGGACTCGTCGGAGGTGCACACGGCCACGCGCAGCTCGTCGTGGGCGTGGAAGACGGTGAGCTGGCCGATGAGCGCCCGGACGAGGCCCCGGCTGGTGTCCAGGTCGCCGCGCATGGTGATGCGGGAGTACCCGCGCAGGTAGATCTGGACCGGCTGGTCCTCGACGGTGCCGTAGGCGCGGATGAAGCGGCGCAGGGCGTGGGCGCTGAGGGGTTCGAGGTCCTCCACCGGCTTGGAGGAGACCGGGGAGATGGTCATGGACAGCGCCTGTTCGCCCACGGCCATGCGCGCCTCGGCGAAGTCGTCGTCGGTCCCCCTGCGCTCCCACAGCCGGGAGGTGCGCACGATCGACCACAGGGCGTCGGGGTGGGGCGCCCGCCAGAGCATCGCGTCGCGCTGCTCGGTGACCACGCCCCGCAGGCGGGTGCGCATCTGCTTGAGGTAGCGCAGGTAGTCCTGGCGGTCGTCGTTGAGCTGGCGGCGGCGCTCCAGCATGCTGCGCAGGTACTGGCCGCCGAGCATGACCACGGCGCCCACGAGCATCATGCCGCCCGCGAGGTAGGGCATGATGCTGCTGCCGTCCCCCATCCTGCCGGGGCGGATGATCATCATGAGCATCGCCATCGACGTCAGGGCCATCGGCAGGTAGGTGAACACCGACGAAACGTTGGCCTGCGGTTCGGGTAGCTCCGGGGGCTCCTGGAGGCTGACCTCGCCCGAGGGCAGGTCCGGTCCGGGGCGCCGCGGGGGGCGCCGGACGAGGATCGTACTCACAGGACGGGGTCCTCCCTTGCAGGGAACAACGGGGAACGGTCCGAAAGCCGGGACCGGAACGGGGCCGTAACCGGCGTCCGGAACCGGACGCCGGAAGCAGAACACTACTGTTGCCAACTAAAGTGACAGACACCAAAATTTAAAACAACACACCTCCAAAATGGGTCGTCGGAGTGTTACCGTCACTTCCGCCCCTGTCACGACCCCGCTTCATGATGGGCCCCCACCGGATGAACGATGTCGCCTCCCCGGACCTGTGCCGACTGCTGATCCGCGCCCCCGCGCGCTCCTTCGAGATCGCGGCGCCCACGGAGGTCCCCCTCTCCGAGATCCTGCCCACCCTCGTGCTCTACGCCGAGGGCGACAACGGCGAGGACCTTGACGAGAGCGGACTGGAGCACGACGGCTGGGTCCTCCAGCAACTGGGCGACGAGCCCCTGGAGGAGGACGAGACCCTCCGCTCCCTGGGGCTCTGCCACGGAGAGACCCTCTACCTGCGCCCCCGCCGCGACCAGCTGCCGCCGGTGCACTTCGACGACCTGACCGACGGCGTCGCGACCGGTATGGGCGAGCGCCCCGACCGGTGGCGCCCCGAGGCCACGCGCGTCCTGCTCCAGGCGCTGGGCATGGTCGTGCTGTTCACCGGCCTGGCGGTCCTGGTCAGCGGCGGTCCCGGCCTGCTGACCGCGGTGTCCGCGGCCTGCTCCTCGATCCTCATGCTGCTGTCGGCCTGGGCCGCCTCGCGCGCCATGGGCGACCTGGCCGCCGCCACCGGCCTGGCCGCGGCGGCCACCCTGTACATGGCGGTGGCGGGCGCGTCCGTGCCCTCGGGCGACCCCGGCACCGCGCTGACCGGAGCGCGCGTGCTCACGGGCTCGGTGACCGCGGCGGGGGCCAGTGTGCTCGGCCTGGCGGCCGTGGCGGGCTCGGTGCCCTTCTTCGCCGGCCTGTTCACCGCCGAAGTACTGTGCGCGCTGGGCGCGCTGGGTCTGATGTTCATCCCCGGCGCCACGGTCCCGGCCGTGGCGGCGCTGGTGGCGCTCATCGCGCTGCTGCTGGGCACGTTCGCCCCCCAGTTGGCCTTCCGCCTCTCCGGCCTGAAGCTGCCGCCGCTGCCCTCCAACCCCGACCAGCTCCAGGAGGGCATCGACCCCTACCCCGCGCGCGGGGTCCTGGACCGCGCCGCGCTGGCCGACCGGTTCCAGACCGCCCTGTACGCCTCCACCGGCGCCGTCCTGACGGTCTGCCTGGTCGTGCTCGGCGCCTCCCCCGGGTGGGTGCCGATCACGCTGTGCGTGATCGTGTCGCTGGTGATGCTGCTCCAGTCGCGCGGTCTGGCCAGCGCCTGGCAGCGGTCCTTCGTGGTCGCGCCGCCCTGGATCGGTCTGACCGCGCTGGTCCTGGTCCTGGTGTGGACGGCCGACCCCCTGCCCCGCACGCTCGCCATGGTGGGCCTGTTCGCCGCCTCCGCGATCCTGGCGGTGGTGTCGTGGAACCTTCCGGGCACACGACCGCTGCCCCACTGGGGCCGGGCCGCCGAGATCATCCAGTCGCTGCTGACCGTGGCCATCGTGCCCCTGGTCCTGGCGATCTTCGGCGTGTTCTCGCTCCTGCGCGGAATCGGCGGCTGACATGCAGTCACGTCGCGACAGGGTGATGGCCCACAACTTCACGGTGGGCCGGCTGGGCACGGCCATGCTGGAGGGCGACCCCGACGCGGTCGACGCCCCCATGCGCCGCACCCGCACCGGAACCTACATCGGCATCGCGATCGGCGCGGTGCTGTGTATCGGCTTCCTCGTGTTCGGCCTCATCTTCCCCGGGGGCGCGACCAGCTGGCGCCAGGAGGGGCGGCTGATCGTGGACCGCGACACCGGGGCCTCCTACCTGTACTCGGCCGGGGTGCTGCGCCCCGTGGCCAACGGTGCCTCCGCCCGCCTGGTCCAGGGCGCCGACGCCGCCGTGAGCCTGGTCTCGGCCGACTCCCTGGAGGGCGTGCCCGTGGGCGGTCCCGTCGGCATCGCGGGCGCGCCCGACGCCCTGCCCACGCAGGCGGGTCTGGAGGATTCGGTCTGGCGGGTGTGCGCGCTGCCGCCCGAGGGCGAGGAGGACGAGCGGGGCCGCACCGCCCTGGTGGTGGGCACGGCCCCCGCCCCGGCCTCCCCCTCCGCCGGCCAGGCGGTCCTCGTGTCCGGCCCGGACGACGCTCCGCACCTGCTCTGGAACGGCACCCGCCTGCGCCTGGACGAGGAGGGCGGCGCGGTCCAGGCCCTCGGCTACGGAACGAGCGACGCCCTGCCCGTCACCTCGGCGTTCCTCAACACCGTGCCCACCGGCCCCGACCTGACCGCGCCCGAGGTCCCGGGCGCCGGTGAGGACGCGGGCGAGATGGCGGGCGAGCCCCGGCGCGTGGGGCAGGTGTTCGCGGTGTCCACCCCCGGGCAGGAGGACCAGCACTACCTGCTCACCCGGGACGGTCTGGTCCCGCTCTCCGTGACGCACGCGCTGCTGCTGCTGGCCGACCCGGACGTCTCGGGTGCCGCCTACCCCGACGCTCCCGCCGAGGCGCTGCCCCTGCCCGCGGGCGAGGCACACGCCCGGCTCTCCGATGGCCAGGGCCCGCGCGAGGAACGCCACCCCGCGGCCCCGCCGGAGCTGGTGGGCGTCGGCGCGAGCGTGCCGTGCCTGCGGCTGGCCCCCGACGGCTCGCTGTCGGTGACCATGGACGACCCCGCCGGTGTGGAGGCGTGGCCCGTGCAGGAGCGGCCCGGCATCGCTCCCGGTTGCCCGACACCCGACCTGGTCGGCATCGCCTCCGGCCGGGGCTCGCTCGCCGCCGCCCAGCCCGTGGGCGGCGGTGGTGGTACCGCCACCACCCACTACCTCGTCACCGACAGCGCGGCGAAGTATCCGGTGGTCGACGAGACCGCTCTGACCTCACTCGGCTACCAGACGGCCCAGGCCGTCCAGGTCCCGACCTCCCTGCTGCGGCTGCTGCCCTCCGGGCCGGTGCTCGACCCGGAGGCGGCCGCCCTCCCGCTGGCGCCCTCGTCGATGGTCGAGGACGCCGGATGCCCCTGATGGAACCCACAGAGGAGATCCCATGTCGCAGATGACACAGACCACGGATGATGGCGAACGGCAAGCGCAGGAAGCCATGAGCGAGGCCCACGCCAAGTGCAACGAGGTCTACAACAGCGTGGACAGCGCGCGTGACAGGCTGCGCGCCTCCTGGCAGGGCGCGGCTTCCAACAGCTACAGCGAGGCGGTCGTCGGCTGGTTGGAGGAGCTGCGGCTCATCACCAACGACATGAACCGCATGATCGGCACCTTCGGCGGCACCGTCCAGGCGATGCACTCCACGGAGGACGCCAACATCATCGCCGGTTCGCGATGGATGAACGAGCTCAACCCGCAGAACTAGTCCGGCTGAGGCCGGTCAGCTGCTTCCACCCCGCACGCGACCCTCTCCGGAAGGCGAGACCATGAGCATCAACGGTTTCAGCGTCACTTACGCCCACGTCAACGACGTCACCGACGAACTGCGCGCCCAGACCGTGAAGGTACAGAACCAGCTCGAGCAGCTCAACATGACGATGCAGTCCCTCCAGAGTCAGCTCGAGGGCGCCATGTTCACGGAGTACCAGAACAAGTACCGGTCCTGGCAGTACAACGTCGCCGACATGAACACCCTGCTGGTCAAGGCCGAGAACGCCCTGAAGGAAATCAGCAACGATTACTCCTCCACCGACAGTCGCGAGGCCATGAACTGGCAGGCGCTGCTGTAGTCCGCTCCCCCTCCCCCAGGGCGGGCGGCCCACCACTCCCCTCGTGGCCGCCCGCCCCGCTCCGCATCACCCCCATCCCCCGCCCCCGACACAACCCAGACGAACGACCGCCCTACGGGCGGTGAGGAGGCTTTGACGTGGAGTCCCCCCTCTTCGACTTCCGTGCCGCCCTCTCCGGGGAGGAGCCGGATCCGACCGAGACCGAGGAGGCCACCCTCCAGGAGCAGAACACCAACACGAACCGGTCGGAGTCCGCTCCGATCAGCGTGGACCTGACCAGCGGACTGCTCCTGCTCCGGCACGCCGGTTCCTCGGTCGAGGTGGACACCGCCACCCGGGAGGCGGTACTCGATCCGGGCGACTCCAGGGTGAGCGTCGGCGACGACGGCGTGATGCTGTTCGGCACGCAGCAGTCCGGTGACAGCGCCTCCCCGCACGTGTTCGCCGACCAGGGGGTCGCCCGCGTCGTCACCGTGTCCGCACCCGAGTCCGGGGACGTGTCCGACCAGGAGCTCCACGCGGAGAGCCTGTTCGAGCCGTTCTCCCAGGGGACACCGGCGCTCCCCGTCGAACCGGCGGTCAGGACAGTCGGGGTGCCCGCCAACGCGGAGCCCGTCCCCGAGGGCGAGACGACCGCCACGGAGCCCGTACCGCTGGAACCCATGCTCATCGCGGAGCCCGACCATCCCCTGGAGCCGCTGGAAACCGGGGAGGTCGAACAGGGCGAACTGCTGGAGCCGCTGGCCTCCCGGGTCACCGAGGCCGCGGAGCCGATTCCCGGTGTGGAGCCCATCTCCGCCGACGCCGACGACCCCGCCTTCGGCGAGACCGGCTCCGAGATCCCCGGGGCGCCGGTCGTGACCCTGGACCCCGAGACGGGGATCACCACCGTCGAGGCGGGCGAGCTGAAGTTCGTCCTGGACTCGGACGCCGGCACGATCAGCATCGAGCCCGGGGACAGGAACGTGCCCCTCGACCCCGAGGCGGCGCCGGTCACCGTCGAGGCCGGACACCTGGGTCTGACCATCGACCCGGCCGAGGGCACCGTCGGGATCGAGACGACCGGCTCCGGTGACGGCGAGGAGAGCCTGCCGACCACGATCGAGATCGGCGACCTGAAGCTCACCCTGGATCCCGAGACGGGCGAGGTCTCCCTCGATCCCGGCAGCGGGGACGTGGAGGTCGACCCCGAGACCGGTCTGATCACCGTGTCCGAGGACCTCGACGGTGAGGAGGGCACCGATGACGAGAAGGGCACTGGCGACGAGGAGGGAGACGACCGTCCCGGCGGCGACGGACCCGGCGAGCCCGGCGACGAAGACCCCTCCGACCACGACCGCCCCGGTGACGGGCCCGGCACGCCCGATCAAGATGACTCCTCCGACCACGACCGTCCCGGCGACGAGGACTCCCCCCAGCACGTGGAGAGCAACCGCCCCGGTGCGACCGACCCGGGCAGCGGCGGGGCTCCGGGCGTGCCCGTGGGCACCGCCCCGCCTCCGGTCACGGGAGAGACCCCCCGGGACGAGCACGAGCCCGACACAGGCGACGACTCCGACACCAC
>NZ_CBDRFA010000105.1:0-27095 GCF_965343085.1 Nocardiopsis synnemataformans
TCCGCACGCCTCACGCCCGAGGCCCGTCGGGAGGCGGAAAGGGGTCGCTCAGAACAGGCGGAGCACGTCCGGCTCGATACCGCGCAGCTCGTCGTAGTCCAGCACCACGCAGGAGATGCCGCGGTCCTCGGCGAGCACACGGGCCTGCGGCTTGATCTCCTGGGCGGCGAACACGCCGCGCACCGGCGCGAGCTGCGGGTTCCGGTTGAGCAGCTCCAGGTAGCGGGTGAGCTGCTCGACGCCGTCGATGTCGCCGCGGCGCTTGAGCTCCACGGCGACGGTGGCGTTGCCGCCGTCACGGCACAGGATGTCCACCGGTCCGATCGCCGTCGGGTACTCGCGGCGGATGAGGGTGTAGCCGTCGCCGAGGGTGGTGATGTGCTCGGCCAGCAGTTCCTGGAGGTGGGCCTCGACGCCGTCCTTCTGTAGGCCGGGGTCCTTGCCCAGCTCGTGCGAGGAGTCGTGCATGACCTCCTCGACGGTCAGCACCAGCTTCTCACCGGACTTGCCGTGCGTGACCGTCCACACGTCGGGCCCGTCGGCGACGGTCTCCTCGCGCAGTTTGCAGGGCGGGTTCATCCAGTTCAGCGGTTTGAACGCCCGGTCGTCGGCGTGGATGGACACGCTCCCGTCGGCCTTGATGAGAATCAGGCGGGGAGCCATGGGCAGGTGGGCGGTGAGGCGGCCGACGTAGTCGACACTGCACCGAGCGATGACGAGACGCACGAAACGTCACGTTACCGCCTCCGCGGGACGCGCGGAGCGGAACCGCGTATCGGCCACCCGTCTCGTCCGGCGACGACCGTGTCCACAGGGGTGTGCCTCCGGGGCAAGACAGGTGTGTCCCCCCGGCCCCATGACGGGGCGCGGCCGGGCCTCTAACGTCGCCAGGGGCGCGCGGATCCGCGCGCCCGCGACGACGAAGGGACTTCCATGTCGCTGACGGTCTCTCCTGACCTGTTGGAGAAGGCGAAGCGCGGCCCGGTCGAGGACGCCGACTTCATCGCCTGCATCAAGGACTCCCTGCCCTACGCCTGGGAGGTGGTCAGCGGCCTGGCCGAGGGCGCCCGGACCGCCGAGTCCGGCTTCGAGGCGAACGAGGTGCCCCCGCCCGGCGAGAAGGAGAGGGGCCAGCTGCTGCGCCTGCTCGCCAGCGACGCCATGCGCGGCGCGGTGGAGCGGCACTTCGGCCTGCGCCTGGCCTTCCAGAACTGCCACCGCGTGGCCCTCTTCGCACCCGGGGCCGAGGAGGCCCACGCCGTGTTCACCTCCCCGCGCGCCCAGCTGCTCAACCAGTCGCCCGAGCTCGTCGACTGCTAGGGGCGGCCTGCCAGAGGTGGTTCTGCTCCCCGGGAGGGAACGGGACCGCCGCACCCCGGCCGGGGCGCGGCGGCCCCGCCACCGGCGCGCCGCCGCACCGGGTGGCACCGAGTGCCCGACTCGGGCATCCCGTGCGCGGGGCGGTTCGGTCGGGCCCGTAGTCTGGGCGTATGGTGCAGGAATTTGACAAGGTCGGTGTCGTCGGACTCGGCGCGATGGGCGCGGGTATCGCCGAAGTGTTCGCCCGCGCGGGGTTCAACGTCACCGGGGTCGAGATCGACCAGGCCGCCGTCGACCGCGGCCGCGCCCACGTGGACAGGTCCCTCTCGAAGGCGGTGGACAAGGGCAAGCTCACCGGGGACGAACGCACCGGGATCGACACCCGGCTGACGTTCACCACCTCGCGCGAGGACCTCGCCGACGCGGACTTCGTCGTCGAGGCCGTCCCCGAACGGATGGACATCAAAAGGGACGTCTTCGCGGACCTGGACCGGATCTGTCCGCCCGGCACGATCCTGGCCACCAACACGTCCTCGCTGTCGGTCACCGAGATCGCCGCGCTCACCGGCCGCCCGGACAAGATCGTGGGGCTGCACTTCTTCAACCCCGCCCCGGTCATGAAGCTGGTCGAGGTCATCACCACGGTCTCCACCAGCGCCGAGACCGTCGACGTGGTCTCCGAGGTCGCCAAGCGCATCGGCAAGACCCCCGTGGCGGTCGGCGACCGCGCCGGGTTCGTGGCCAACGCCCTGCTCGTGCCCTACATCAACGACGCGATCCGCCTGTACGAGCGCAAGGTGGCCACCCGCGAGGAGATCGACTCCTCGGTGCAGAAGGCCGCGGGACTGCCCATGGGCCCGCTGACCCTCGCCGACCTGGTCGGCCTCGACGTCTGCCTGGCCGTCATGGACGTCCTGTGGGAGGAGTACCGCGACCAGCGCTACGCCGCCTCGCCGCTGCTGCGCCGCATGGTGGCCGCGGGCCGCCTGGGCCGCAAGTCTGGCCAGGGCTTCTACGCGGGCACCGACGAGGCCCCCGAGCCCCGTCCCACCGGCCGCTACGCGCAGATGGTCCGGGAGGAGGAGACCCTGGACCTGGGCGAGGTCCTCCTCGCGCCGCAGATCGACGACGCCCTGCGCATGATCGGCGAGGGCTACGCCTCCGCCAGGGACGTCGACACCGCCATGCGCTTCGGCTGCGGCTACCCCAAGGGCCCGACCGAACTGCTGGAGGAGCGCGGCGCCGAGTCCGTGGTCACCACCCTGGTCGCGATGGGCGAGTACGGCCTCACCAACATCGCGGTGCCCGCCCCGCTGCTGATGGACCAGCTGCCCGACGCGCCGGAGGGCGAGGGCCACGGCGGCTGCGCCTGCCACGCCTAGTGCGCTGACCGGCTGACCGGAAGTGTTGCTGGTGTGATGCGTGCGGCCTGACCTGCGATGATCTTGTACTTGTAGCCGATGTCGGCGGTCGAGGCTCGCTATAGGTACAAGATCACGGCGGACGAGACGGTTTCGGTCGTCGTGCGGGGTGGCAAAGCGGGCCGCCGCCGCTGCGCCTGTGGCGGCGGCCACTGCCGGTTCTCTTCTAACCTGGACGGTGTGAGCCCGCGCCGTAACTCTCCCCGCCGCACATCCGCCCGGGGTCGCAAGGCCCCCGGCGGCGCCCCCGACGACGAGGACGCCCTCATGCTGCGCGTCACCGGTGGACAGCGCCGCGAGACCGGCCCCGACGGGGAGTGGGTGACGCGCCGCATCCCCGGCGCCGCCGCCACCAAGGTCTACCGCTGCCCCGGCTGCGCCCAGGAGATCCCGACCGGCATGGCGCACGTCGTGGCCTGGCGCCCCTACGGCGACGGCGGCGACCGGCGCCACTGGCACTCCTCCTGCTGGGACCGGCGCTCCCACCGCGCGCCGCGCGCCCCCCGCTACTGAGCCCCGGCCACCTACCCCGGACACGAGGAGCCATGGAGATCCGAGCCACCACGGTGCTGCCCGCCGTGAGACGACCTGTCACCCTGCACACCGCCGACGGCCTGGAGCTGGTCGGCGAGCTGGCCCTGCCCGAGGGCCGCGCCCCCAAGGCCACCCTGGTGTGCCTGCACCCCCTGCCCACCGCCGAGGGCATGATGGACAGCCACGTCCTGCGCAAGGCGTCGTTCCGGCTGCCCGCGCTGGCCGACATCGCGGTGCTGCGGTTCAACACCCGCGGCACCAGCTCGCGGCACGGCACCAGCCAGGGCGAGTTCGGCGAGGGCGAGACCGAGAAGCACGACGTGCTCGCCGCCATCGAGTTCACCGAGTTCGAGGGTCTGCCCGACCCCTGGCTGCTGGGCTGGTCGTTCGGCACCGAGCTGGCCCTCAAATGGGGTGCCGACCCGCAGATCAAGGGCGCGATCCTGCTGTCGCCGCCGCTGCACCGCGCCGACGAGGCCGACATGGAGGTGTGGGCGCGGACGGGCAAGACGGTGGTCGCCCTGGTCCCCGAGCACGACGACTACCTGCGTCCCGACGAGGCCAGGGAGCGCTTCAAGCCGCTCTCCCAGTGCGAGGTCGTCGGGGTGGAGGGCGCCAAGCACCTGTGGGTGGGCGAGCCCTACGTGCGCCGCGTGCTGGACGAGATCGTCAAGCGGGTCAACCCCGAGGCCTACCCGCTCCCCGTGGAGTGGGACGGCCCGTACGAGAAGGACGTCCAGACCCTCGGTTAGACCCGCGCGGGGTCCCACCCGTCGCTGCCGTCGCTGCCGTCGCTGCCGTCGCTGCCGTCGCTGCCGTCGCTGCCGTCGCTGCCGTCGCTGCCGTCGCTGCCGTCGCTGCCGTCGATCCGGTGCCGCCGCGCCCGGCCTTTCGCTCACCAGGTCCCCGGGCCTGCCGCGCAGAGCACTCGTCCCGCATCCGACACGACGAAGGACCCGCCCTCCCCGGCGTCAGCCGGGGGAGGCGGGTCCTCTCGTGTGGAGGAGAGCGTCAGCCCGGAACGGGCCGGAACCCTACTCCTGCCACCAGTCCTCGTCGTCGGCGCCCTTGCCGGAGTGCACCGGCTGCCGGGTCTCCTCGGCGGCCGGGGCGGGCTCCTGCGGGATCGCGGCCGGGGCCGGAGCGGGGGCGACCGGCGCGGCGGGAGCCGGGGCGGCCGGGGCGGCCGGGCCGCCACCGCCGAGCAGCTGGCGCAGCTGCTGGAGGTGCGACTGGATGCTGTCGCGCTGGCGGTTGAGCTCGTCGACCTCCTTCTTGGCGGCCGTCATGATTCGGTTGGCCTCGGACTTGGCGTCCCCGAGCTGGTGCTCGGCCTTGGACTTGGCCTCGGCGTCGATCTGGGCGGCGTTCTTCTTGGCGTTGCCGACCAGCTGCTTGGCGTGGTTCTCGGCGTCGCGGCGGGTCTGCTCGGCCTGCTGGCTCGCCTTGGTGGCGCGCTGCTCGGCGCTGGCGGCCCGCTCCTCGGCCTCGTTGACCATCTTCTGCGTGGCGGCCTGGGCGGCGGCGAGGCGCTCGGCGTCCTGGCGCTCGGCCTCGGCACGGCGGTCGGCCAGCTGGAGCTCGAACTGGTCCTCGGCCTCGGTGCGCCGGGCCTCGGACTCGGCGTAGGCGCGCTCGGCGTTCTTGCGCAGTTCCTCGGCCTGGCTCTTGGCGGACTGGATGGTCTCGTCGCGCTCGCGCTTGGCGGCGGCGCGGGCCTGGGCGCACTCGCGTTCGGTGGTGGTGCGCAGCTTGGCGATCTCGCCCTCGAAGGTCGCCCGCTTCTCGGCGATCTCGTGGTCGACCGCGGAGCGCTTCTTCTGCACCTCGCGCTCGGTGGTGGAGGTGAGCTCGTCGGCCTCGCGGCGGGCGGTGGTGGAGATCTCCTCCGCCTCGGACTCGGCGGTCTGGCGGGTCTCGTCGGCCTCGCGCTGGGCGAGGGTGCGCACCTCGGTGGCCTCGGACTCGGCGGCCGCGCGCATGTCGGCGGCCTCGATCTTGGCGGCCGAGCGGATGTCGTTGGCGTCGATCTGCGCGCTCTGGACCAGCTCGTTGGCCTGCTCCTCGGCCAGGCGCAGCAGTTCCTCGATGCGCGAGCCCAGACCGGAGTAGGAGGGGCGTTCGCGCTCCTGGAGTTGGCGGTTCTTGGCGTTGAGTTCGGCCTTGAGCTTCTCGGCCTGCTTCGACTGCTGCTTCAGGTCGTTGCGCAGGCTGGCCGCGTAGTCATCCACCTGGGTGCGGTCATACCCACGCAGCACCACGTCGAATTCGTGCGGGGTGTTGTCCTCGTCGAAGATGTTGTTGAGCTGGGTGTCGATGTTGTTTGACGGCATGTGGCGGAATCCTGAACGGGTGCGAGACGGCTACTTGCAAGGGGCCGGGGACGGCGGGGAGGGCGGCTGCGCTGTCCCCGGGGACGGGTCCGGTGGCGCGGGCCGGGGATGGGGCGGGTGACGACGGGCTGGTGAGCCCCTGACCGCCTCCGAGGTCGTCCGTGTGCGCCCCGTCACCTGACACGGCGGTACGGCCGACCCGACTCGGCTACCGGACTGCAAGACATGGACCAAAGCCGGAATAGCGCATCCGGCAGCTAGCCGACTTTATCAAGCGCGGAACACCTGGGAAGGGGGTTTCGGGTAACTTCCGGTGGGCTCCGAGGCTAACCATGCCACTGGCGTTCAACCTGTGACTTGTCCGGAACGCCCCCGTGACGCTATCCGGAAATTCCGGGACGGTCGTTGTCCCTTTCCTCATGCGCCCCATCCGGGCTCTGGACCAGCTCGGTGAGCACACCGCCGCAGTCCTTGGGGTGTAGGAAGACGATCCTCGACCCCGCCGTCCCCCGCCGCGGCTCGGCGTCCAGCACGCGCACGCCGCTCCCGCCGACGCCCGCCGCGGTGGCGGCCACGTCCGCGGTCCCGAAGGCGACGTGGTGGACGCCCTCGCCGTTGCGCTCCAGGAACTTCGCCACCGGGGAGTCCGCGCGGGTGGGTTCCAGCAGCTGGAGGTAGGTGGCGCCGCCGTCGTCGGTGCCATTGACCCGGAGCATGGCCTCGCGCACGCCCTGCTCCTCGTTCACCTCCTCGTGCTCCACCTCGAACCCGTACGTGGACCGGTAGAAGGCCACCGAGGCGTCGAGGTCGCGGCAGGCGATGCCCACGTGGTCGAGCCGGGTCAGGCCGGAGAACGGGGCGGGGGGTGCGGACGGGGTCGCAGGAGCGGAGGGGGAGGAAGGGGTGGAAGAGGAAGGCGGGGTGGTGAACTCGCTGGCCGAGTGCGGTGCGTCACTCATGGGGTGAACCTCCCGGGGATCGCTGACAGCGGTGTGGGTATCGTTGCAGACCAGGTGCGTCACCCATGCATTTGGAGGCCAGTTACGATGCCCGGTTCCGTCATCGTCGGTGGGGCACGGACCCCCACCGGCAGACTCCTCGGCTCCCTCGCCGGGTTCTCCGCCGCCGACCTCGGGGGCTTCGCGATCAAGGCCGCGCTGGAACGCGCGGGCATCTCCGGCGAAGAGGTCGGATACGTGGTCATGGGACAGGTGCTCCAAGCGGGCGCGGGCCAGATCCCGTCCCGCCAGGCCGCCGTCAAGGCGGGCATCCCCATGAACGTGCCGTCGGTGACGATCAACAAGGTCTGCCTGTCGGGCCTGGACGCGATCGCCCTCGCCGACCAGCTCATCACCGCGGGCGAGTTCGACGTGGTGGTGGCCGGGGGCATGGAGTCCATGACCAACGCGCCGCACCTGCTGCCGAAGTCGCGCAAGGGCTACAAGTACGGGTCGGTCGAGGTCCTGGACGCGACCGCGCACGACGGCCTGACCGACGCCTTCGAGGGCGACTCCATGGGCGCCTCCACCGAGCGCCACAACGGCAAGCTCGGCATCGGGCGCGAGGAGCAGGACGCCTTCTCGGCCCGCTCCCACCAGCGCGCGGCCGCCGCAGCCGCCGCCGGGTACTTCGACGCCGAGATCGTCCCCGTCCAGATCCCGCAGCGCAAGGGCGACCCCGTCGTCTTCTCCGCGGACGAGGGCGTGCGGGCCGACACCACCGCCGAGAGCCTGGCCAGGCTGCGCCCCGCCTTCGATGGCGAGGGCACGATCACCGCGGGCTCCTCCTCACAGATCTCCGACGGCGCCGCCGCGGTGGTCGTGATGAGCCGCGCCAGGGCGGAGGAGCTGGGCGCCCCGGTCCTGGCCGAGATCGGCGCGCACGGCAACGTCGCCGGACCGGACAACTCACTGCACTCCCAGCCCTCCAACGCCATCCGGCACGCGCTGGGCAAGGCGGGCCGCTCGGTCGAGGACCTGGACCTGATCGAGATCAACGAGGCCTTCGCCGCGGTGGGCCTCCAGTCCACCCGGGACCTGGGCGTCTCGGAGGACATCGTCAACGTCAACGGCGGCGCCATCGCGCTCGGCCACCCGATCGGCGCCTCCGGCGCCCGCATCGCCCTGCACCTGGTCCACGAGCTGCGCCGCCGCGGCGGCGGGTTCGGCGCGGCCGCCCTGTGCGGCGGCGGCGGCCAGGGCGACGCCCTGCTGTTCACGGTTCCCGCGGAGTAACACCGAGCCGGGTTCCCAGCCCGGACGCCCCGGCCGCCGGACGGCGGCCAACCCTCTCGCGGACGCTGCCCGCGGGCACCGGGAGACCCCCGAACGCCCGCGTGGCGGACCGCGCGGGGGACCCGACCCGAAGACACTGTGTACCCGGGAGAGCCCCGGGGACACGACGCACCTGACAGCCGCGGGGCGGGGGCCACGAGCCCTCGCCCCGTCCTGCTCCGCCCACACCGAGGAGTTCCATGGACGCCCCCCAACTGGTCGAACGGGTCCGCGAGGGCGACCGCCGGGCACTGGCCCGCGCGATCACCCTGGTCGAGAGCGGGTCCGCGGCCCTGCGCGAGATCATGGCGGGCCTGGCCCCGCACACCGGCCGGGCCCGGGTGGTGGGGTTCACCGGCTCCCCCGGGGTGGGCAAGTCCACCACCACCAACGCCGTCGTGCGCGCGGCCAGGGCGAAGGGGCTGACCGTCGCGGTGCTGGCCGTGGACCCGTCCTCGCCGTTCACCGGAGGCGCCCTGCTCGGCGACCGCGTGCGGATGCAGGAGCACGCCACCGATCCGGGGGTGTTCATCCGCTCCATGGCCAACCGCGGGCACCTGGGCGGGCTGTCCTGGGCCACGCCGCACGCCCTGCGGGTGCTCGACGCGGCCGGGTTCGACGTGATCCTGGTGGAGACGGTGGGCGTGGGCCAGGCCGAGGTGGAGGTCGCCGGGCAGGCCGATACCACCGTGGTGCTGTGCGCTCCGGGCATGGGCGACTCGGTGCAGGCCGCCAAAGCGGGCGTGCTGGAGGTCGCCGACGTCTTCGCGATCAACAAGGCCGACCGGGAGGGCGCCAAGTCCACCCTGCGCGAGCTGCGTCAGATGATCGCCATGAAGGACCGCACCGACCAGGAGTGGAAGCCGCCGATCGTGATGACCGTCGCCTCCAGGGACGAGGGCGTCGACGAGCTGTGGGAGCGGATGGACCAGCACTTCGCCCACCTGGAGGCCAGCGGGGACCTGACCCGGCGCCGCCGCGCCCGCGCCCGGGACGAGGTGCAGGCGATCGTGCTGGACCTGCTGCGCTCGCGGATGGGCGGGGCGGGCGACGACACCGGCCTGGACGGGTTGGCCGAGGAGGTGGCGGGGGGGAGGAGGGACCCCTATGCCGCCGCCGACGTGATGCTGAAGGAGCTCCGCGCCGATTTGGGTTAGCGGGGTGTCGGCGTCGGCGGGGTGCCGTCGTGATGCTGAAGGAGCTCCGCGCTGATTTGGGTTAGCGGGGTGTCGGCGTCGGCGGGGTGCCGTCGTGGTGCTGAGGGGGCTTCGCGCTGATTTGGGTTAGCGGGGTGTCGGCGTCGGCGGGGTGCCGTCGTGGTGCTGAGGGGGCTTCGCGCTGATTTGGGTTAGCGGGGTGTCGGCGTCGGCGGGGTCCGACGTGATCCTGGGGGAACTCGGCACCGACCTGGGCTGGCGGGGGAGCCGGACAGAGAAACGGCCGGTGCGGACCGCGACGGTCCGCACCGGCCTCTCCGGTCAGGGGCACGCCGGACCGGAGCGCCGACTACCCGGCCAGCGCCGTGTCGATGGCGTTCATGAGGCTGCCGTTGGCGTCGTCGCCGTCAACGGACCAGATCATGACGCCGCCCAGGCCCTGGGCCTGGGCCCAGTCGGTCTTCTGGGCCATGGAGACCTCGTCGTCGTAGGTCCAGAAGGTGTCGCCGTCGTACAGCCAGGCGGTGCCCAGCGCGTCGTCGCGGTACAGCTCGTAGCCGCCGGTGCCCACCAGGTCCTTCAGGACCTTCCAGTCGTCGATCCCCGCCTCGTAGCTACCGGGAGCGGGTCCGGTAGCGCTCTGGAAGAGACCGTCGCCGTTCGGACCGGGCTCCACGCCGGTCCAGCCGCGGCCGTAGAACGGCACGCCGAGCACCATGTCGGCGGGGTCCACGCCGCGGTCGAGGTAGGCCTGGACCGTGGTCTCGGTGGAGTACAGGTCCGGTCCGGGGTCGGCGGGGTCCAGGAGCAGGTTGGACTGGTGGTTGGCGGTGGTCTCCCAGCCGCCGTGGTAGTCGTAGCCCTGCACCGTGATGAAGTCGAAGTCGGTCATGAGCTGCGGCATCTCGAAGCCGAGCTCGATCTTCTCCGGGTCCGCGGGCAGGAACGCGGTCAGCTCGTACTGGCGGCTCGTCTCGGCCTCCAGGGCGTCCAGCTGGTCGCGGAACTCCTGCACCAGGGCGGTGAAGTTCTCCTTGTCCTCGGGGCGGATGGTGTTGTGCGGGTGGCCCGCCGATCCCGGCCACTCCCAGTCCAGGTCGATGCCGTCGAAGACGCCGTAGGCGGAGCCGGGCCCGCCCGCGCCGTCGAAGAGGGGCAGGTTGCCGCGCAGGAACTGGTCGACGCACGAGGAGACCATGCGCTCGCGGGACTCCGCCGTCAGCGCCGCGTCGGAGAAGTGCTCGGACCAGGTCCAGCCGCCGAGGGAGATGTTGACCTTGAGGTCGGGGTACATCTCCTTGAGCTCGCGCAGCTGGTTGAAGTTGCCGCGCAGGTCCTGGTCCCAGGTGTCGCCGACCCCGTCGACGCTGTCGGCGGCCCCGAAGGAGCGGCCGTAGTCGGCCCAGGCGTCGCCCTGGCCGAGCTGGTTGGCCATGAAGCACTCGCCGTTCGCGTTGATGTTGCCGAAGGCGTAGTTGATGTGGGTGAGCTTCTCGGCGGTGCCCGAGGTGACCAGGTCGTTCACCAGGTAGCCGCGGTCGTAGATGCCCCACTGGGTGAAGTAGGCGACCCGGCGCTCCTGGGGCGGGTCGGTGGGGCCGCCGCCGTCCGCGTCGGTGGTGGCGGTGACGGCACCGCTCTCGGGACCCCTGTTGTTGGAGGTGTCGTAGGCGCGCACGGTGAACGTGTGCTCGGTCTGGGGCGCCAGCCCGGTGACGGTGGCGGTGGTGCCGCTGACCGCGCGGACGACCTCGCCCCCGGAGAGGACCTCGTAGCCCGCGACCCCGACGTTGTCGTCCGCGGCGCCCCACTCCAGGGCCACGGTGGTCGAGGTGGTGCCGGTGACGGCCAGGCCGGTCGGCGCGGTGGGCGGCTCGGTGTCCGCCTCGCCGGGCTCGCCCGAGCAGCTGCCGCCGTTGACCGTGCAGTCCACGGGAGCGGTGTCGCCGCCGCCGTGGGTGCCGTTGAACCCGATGGAGTAGCTGCCGCCCGCCGGGACGGACGCGCCCCACGCGGGCGGGGTGATGGTGTAGGCGTCTCCGGAGCGGCTGAGGGTGGCGTTCCACAGGCTGGTGATCGCGGTGCCGGAGGGGAGCCGGAAGCCGATGCTCCAGTCGGCCAGCGCCGCGCCCGAGCCGTTGGCGATGGTGAGCTGCCCGCCGTAGCCGGTCTCCCAGCGGCTGGTCTCCACGTAGGTGACGGTGACGCCCGCGGTGTCGGCCGACGCGGCGGGGGCGGGTGCCAGTGCGAGGGGTAGGGCGATCGCGGCGGCCAGTGCCGCGATCCGTTGGCGAAGTCGTGCTCTCACGGTTGCTCCTGGTGCGTGAGCGGTGTGGGGGTTGGCCTTCCGCCGCGGGGGCGGACGGCTGCGGGGTGTGCGCCCAGGGAGTGCGGTGTCGCGAGCTGACCGGTGGTGGTCTCGGCGGCGCGCGTGAGAGGTGGCGTGTGCGTGGCAGGGGCATGGCGGGCCTCCGACCTGGGGGAGGAGGGGGAGGGGTGTGGGGGCCGGTACGGACCGTCGCACATCGGTCCGCACCGGCCGTGGCGGCGGTGCTCCCCGGATCAGAGCACCGACGCCGCTCGGTCCCGGTCCGGGATCGCCGGACCGGAAGTCTGTCGGTTGCGGTTGCGGGAGCGGACGGCTCCTAGTCGCTCAGCGCCGTGTCGATGGCGGCCATGAGGCTGCCCTCGGCGTCGTCGCCGTCGATGGACCAGATCATGACCCCGCCGAGGCCGTTGTCCTGGGCCCAGTCGGTCTTCTGCGTCATGGCGGTCTCGTCGTCGTAGTTCCAGAGGGTCTCGCCGTCGTAGATCCAGGCGGTCCCGGCCTCCTCGTTGCGGAAGACCTCGAACTCACCGGAGTCGACCTTCTCCTCCAGGACCTTCCAGTCCTCGGTGCCCGCCGCGTACGTCCCCTGCGCGGGGCCCGTCGCGGGCTGGAAGAGGCCGTCTCCGTCGGGGCCGGGCTCCACGCCCGTCCACCCCTGTCCGTAGAAGGGCACGCCCAGGACGAGCTTGTCGGGGTCCACGCCCCGGTCCAGGTAGGCCTGGACGATGAGCTCGGTGGAGATCACCGGCTGGGGGTCGCGGGCGTCCACGACCAGGTTGGACTGGTGGTTGGTCGTGCTCTCCCAGGTGCCGTGGTAGTCGTAGCCCTGCACCGTGACGAAGTCGAAGTCGGTCATGAGCTCGTCCAGCTCGTACCCGGCGTCCAGGCGCCAGCCCCCGGCGGGCATGAACGCGGTCAGCTCGTAGTGGCGGTCGGTCTCCTCGCCGAACGCGTCCAGCTGGTCGCGGAACTCCTGCACCAGGGCGGTGAAGTTCTCCTTGTCCTCGGGGCGGACCGTGTTGTGCGGGTGGCCGCCGGAGCCGGGCCACTCCCAGTCCAGGTCGATGCCGTCGAAGACCCCGTAGGCGGCGCCCTCGCCGCCCGCGCCGTCGACCTCGGGCAGGTTCCCCCGGAGGTACAGGTCGACGCAGGAGCTGACCAGCCTCTCGCGGGACTCCTCGGTCAGGGCCGCGTCGGAGAAGTACCGGGACCACTCCCAGCCGCCGAGGGAGATGTTGACCTTGAGGTCGGGGTACATCTCCTTGAGCTCGCGCAGCTGGTTGAAGTTGCCGCGCAGCTCCTGGCCGGGGTCGTCGGCGGTCCCGTCGACGCTCTCCGCGGCGGGCACGGGGTGCGCGTAGTCGGCGACGGCGCCCTCCTGGCTGGTCCCGTCGCCCGTGGCGCACACGCCTTCGGCGGTGACGTTGCCGAACGCGTAGTTGATGTGCGTGAGCTTCTCCGCGCTGTCGCTGTCGACCAGGTCGCGGACGTGGTAGTCGCGCTCCCCGGCGCCCCACTGGGTGTAGTAGGCGACGCTGCGGCTGTCGTGGGAGGGGCCGCTCCCGCCGTCCCCGGCGCAGGGTGAGCCGTTGACCAGGCAGTCCACGAGGTCGGTGGCGCCGTCGGAGTGCAGTCCGTTGAAGCCGAAGGAGTAGCTGCCGCCCGCCGGGACGCTGGCGCCCCAGTGCGGCGGGGTGATCGTGTAGCCGCCGGGGGCGCCCGCGAGGGTGGCGTTCCACAGTTCGTGGATGCGGCTGCCGTCGGGGAGCGAGAACTCGACGGCCCAGTCGTCGACGGGGGCGTCCGAGGCGTTGTGGACGGTGATCTGGCCGGTGTAGCCGGTGTTCCACCGGGCCGACTCCGTGTAGGTGACCGTGAGGTCGGCGGGGTCGGCCTCCTGGGCGGCAGCGGTAGCGGCCGGGACCGCGGTCGCCGCGAGCGGGGCGAGCAGCACGGCGGCCGCGACGGCCGCGAGGCGGGTACTGAAACGTCGTGCTCTCACGTCGTGGCATCTCCTGGTGCGGGACGGGGGGTCGGGGGGACGGACGACCGTGCTCCTGGAGCGGATGGACCGTGCTTTTGGAACAGAGGGGATGGGCTGCGGTCGTGTGCGGGGGCCGCGGGGGAGAGTCGCGGTCCGTCAGCGGGGTTCGGTGTCTTCCCTACGGGTGGTCCACGGGCCAAGTGAGGACAGGTCTTCACCTTGAGCCTCTGACGTGGGGGGATAAATTTTTAGGAAACTTAACTAATAATTCCTTGCTCCGTCAAGCCCCGGCGCGGACTCTCCGGCCGCCCCCGTGCGCGTGGCGGCGGACTTCGCGGGCCCTTCGCCGGGAGGGCGGTGGATTTGCCGAGTTGGCGGGGTGGACCAGTTCCGAATGCGGAATCTGTCCCTTTGTGGCCACGGGAAAGTCTTGCTTTCTTTCTCGCCCGCTGTTAGGTGCTCTGTGCGCTTCTTTCCTTTGCGTCCCTCTAGGCCCCGTGAAAACCCCCACGTCACGCTCGCCCCGGAGCGCAGGGTCCGTCGCTTCCGCTGACCGGGGCGGACCTCCGGGCCGTGCCCGGCGCGGCACCCGGGGGCCGCACCGCGCGGGGGCGGGGGCGGGCACCTTCCGATCAGGCGGGCGCGCCCGCCCCGCTGACTAGAGTGAACCCGTGGGTAACCCGTTGAATCTCCCGTTCGACCCGATCGAGCGGGCACACGACAACTGGACGCGCAGATGGGGGCCCTCGCCCGCGATGGCGGCGGTCACCTCCGTCATGCGCGCGCAGCAGATCCTGATCGGGGAGCTGGACGGTGCCCTCAAGCCGTTCGGCCTGACCTTCGCCCGCTACGAGGCGCTCGTCCTGCTCACCTTCAGCGGTTCCGGCTCGCTGCCCCTGGGCAAGATCGGTGAGCGCCTCATGGTGCACCCGACCAGCGTCACCAACACCATCGACCGGCTGGAGGGGCAGGGCTTCGTGCGCCGCCTCCCCAACCCGAGCGACGGTCGCGGCGTGCTGGCCGAGATCACCGACACCGGGCGCCGGGTCACCGAGGAGGCGACCGGGGCACTGCTGTCCATGGACTTCGGCCTGGGCTGCTACTCCGACGAGGAGCTGTGGCGCATGCACGAGATGTTCACCCGGCTCAGGGTGGACTTCGGGGACTTCCCCGAGCCCGTCGCGGAGGCCGCCGAGGGCCGCTGAACGCCCGCCGCGCCCCGGCGCCGCGGGTGCCCTCCCTGTACATCATTAGTTGGACGTCCTACTATTTCGGTATGGCGAACACCACGAGCGACCCCACCGACGGCGGCGGGGCCCAGGAGATCGAGGCCGGGCGCGAGCGCTGGCAGCGCCGCTACGACTCCGCGCGCACACGCGACGCCGACTTCACGTCCCTGTCCGGGCGCACCCTGGAACCCGTCTACGGCCCCCGCCCCGGCGCCGAGGTCCCCGGCTTCGAGCGCGTCGGCTGGCCGGGGGAGTACCCCTACACCCGCGGTCTCCACGCCACCGGCTACCGGGGGCGGGCGTGGACCATCCGCCAGTTCGCCGGGTTCGGCAACGCGCGCCAGACCAACGAGCGCTACAAGATGATCCTGGCCTCCGGCGGGGGCGGGCTCTCGGTCGCCTTCGACATGCCCACCCTCATGGGCCACGACTCCGACTCCCCCCACGCGCTGGGCGAGGTCGGCCACTGCGGCGTGGCCATCGACTCCGTCGCCGACATGGACCTGCTCTTCGACGGGATCCCGCTCGGCGAGACCACCACCTCCATGACCATCAGCGGCCCGGCCGTCCCGGCCTTCTGCATGTACCTGGTGGCGGCCGAGCGCCAGGGGGTGGACGTCCGCACCCTCAACGGCACGCTCCAGACCGACATCTTCAAGGAGTACATCGCCCAGAAGGAGTGGCTCTACCCGCCGGAGCCGCAGCTGCGGCTGATCGGCGACCTCATGGAGTACTGCGCGGCCGACATCCCCGCGTACAAGCCGCTGTCGGTGTCGGGCTACCACATCCGCGAGGCCGGGGCCACGGCCGCCCAGGAGCTCGCCTTCACCCTCGCCGACGGCTTCGGCTACGTCGAACTCGGCCTGTCCCGAGGGTTGGACGTCGACACCTTCGCGCCGGGGCTGTCCTTCTTCTTCGACGCGCACATCGACTTCTTCGAGGAGATCGCCAAGTTCCGCGCCGCGCGCCGCATCTGGGCGCGCTGGCTTCGGGACGTCTACGGCGCCAAGACCGAGAAGGCGCAGTGGCTGCGGTTCCACACCCAGACCGCAGGGGTCTCCCTGACCGCCCAGCAGCCCTACAACAACGTCGTCCGTACCGCCGTGGAGGCGCTCTCGGCCGTCCTGGGCGGCACGAACTCGCTGCACACCAACGCCCTGGACGAGACCCTGGCGCTGCCGACCGAGCAGTCCGCCGAGATCGCCCTGCGCACCCAGCAGGTCCTCATGGAGGAGACCGGGATCGTCAACGTCGCCGACCCGCTCGGCGGATCCTGGTACCTGGAGTCGCTCACCGACGAGCTGGAGGCCGAGGCGGAGCGGATCTTCGCCCACGTCCTGCGCATGGGCGGGGGAGAGGGCGCCGAGCACGCGATCGGCCCGATGACCTCCGGCATCCTCGCCGGGATCGAGAACGGCTACTTCAGCTCCGAGATCGCCGAGTCCGCCTTCCAGTACCAGCAGGCCCTGGAGAAGGGCGACAAGAGGATCGTGGGCGTCAACTGCCACACCAACACCGTCTCCGGCGAACTGGACATCCTCCGGATCAGCCACGAGGTCGAGCACGAGCAGAAGCGCGCGCTCGCCGAACGCCGCGCCGCCCGCGACGGCGCCGCCGTGGACCGCGCCCTGGCCGCCCTCCTGGCGGGCGTGCGCTCCGACGGGGACAACCTCATCCCGCTGATCATGGACGCGGCCCGCGCCGAGGCCACGCTCGGCGAGATCTGCGCGACCATGGGGGAGGAGTTCGGGACCTACACCGAGGACCCGCGGTTCTGACCCGCGCGAGGCGTTCGGGGGTACTACCCGTTGTCGTAACCCTCCAGGGCACCCGAACCGCCACCTAGGGCTCCGCTGTCCGGGCGCCCCCCGACGCGGGAGACCAGAACCCCGCGGGCGCCCGGACCGACTCGTCCACAGGCGGTCCACGTCCTGCCCGCGCATACGGCAGGATGGAGTCATGCAGCCTTCGGACTTTTCACCGAACAGTGCCGTGGACCTCGGCGCGCGCAAGGCGGCCATGGAACGCGAGGCCAAACAGCGCGCGGCGGAGTCGGCGGGTCGATCCAACCCCTACGCCCTCAACGTCGACGAGTCCACCTTCCAGGCCCAGGTCCTGGAGCGGTCGATGTCGACCCCGGTCGTGCTGGCCGTCCTCGCGGGCTGGTCCGAGCAGTCCAAGCAGGTCGAGGACGCCCTGGACAAGATCTCGGCGGCCTCCGGCGGCACCTGGTTCCTGGCCAAGGTCGACAGCGAGGCCAGCCCGCAGCTGGTCCAGGCCCTGCGGGTGCCCACCACCCCGATGATCGTCGTGGTGATCCAGGGCCAGCTCCTGCCCGGCCCGGCGGGCCCGGCCACCGAGGAGCAGCTCACCGCCTGGCTGGTCGAGGCGTTCGCCGCGCTCCAGGAACAGGGTGCGCTGCCCCCGGGTCACCCCGGCACCATCACCGGTGAGCCCGGCGCGGAGGGCGCGCAGGGCGCGCAGGAGGCCCAGCCCGAGGAGCCCCAGGGCCGTCCCGTGGACGTCGAGGCCCAGGAGGCCCTGGACCGGGGCGACTTCGAGGCCGCCGCGGCCGTCTACGCCAAGGCCGTGGAGGCCGACCCCGGCGACGCCGAGTCCCGGGCCAAGCTCGCTCAGGTCCGGCTGGTCGGCCGCCTCCAGGACGTGGACGCGGGAGCAGCCCTCCAGGCCGCGGCCGACCGGCCCGAGGACGTCGCCGCCCAGGCCACTGCGGCCGACGTCGAGATGTACGGCGGCAGGTTCGAGGACGCCTTCGGCCGCCTCGTCGACACGGTCAGGCGCACCGCCGACGGAGACCGCGACAGGGCGCGCACCCACCTGCTCGGTCTGTTCGAGCTGCTGCCCCCGGGCGACCCGCGGGTCGCCGCCGCCCGCCGCAAGCTCACCTCCGCGCTGTTCTAGGGAGTGTTCCGCGGAGTCGCGTGGCCCGAGACCGGCGCCGCTCCCCGGAAGCCGTCGGCGCATCCTGGTGATGCCGCCTCGTCCCGCCGGGTCGCACCCGGCGGGACGAGGCACCGCCACGGTTGCTCGGGGAGCTTTCCGGACCACGGCTTCCCTGCGGGCCGCGGCTTTCCCACGGACCACGGCTTCCCTGCGGATCTCGGCCTTCCCCGCGGGCCGCGGCTCGCCCAGGAGTCACGGCCTTCCCACGAATCGCGCCTTCCCCGCGGGCCGTCGGACATAACCCGCGCACAGCGGGTACAACCCCGTCAGGAGACGGGCTCACGGCCCGTCGCGGACCTGGCAGGTTTAACCCCATGGCGACCGACGACACCCCCGACGGACGCGGCGAGCCCGTGGTCACGATCTCGGCCACCTACGGCGCGGGCGGCAGCGCGGTGGGCCCCGCCGTCGCCGCCCGGCTCGGCGTGGCCTTCCTCGACCGGGCCGTCCCCAGCGCGGTGGCCGCCCGCATCGGTTGCTCGCTCGACGAGGCGCTCCAACGCGACGACCGCGCCCCCGGCAGGCTCGAACGCCTGCTCGCCAGCGCCGCGCGCCTGCCCACCGTCACCCTCGGCAGCGTGGACACCGCCCTCATCGGCACCACCGACGAGGAGGGCCGCCTCCTCTACGACCACGAGTTCGTGGAGCAGACCGAACGGGTCCTGGGAGAGGTGGCCCAGCAGGGCGGCGTCGTCCTCGGCCGGGCCGGGGCCGTCGTCCTGCGCGATCACCCCGGCGCCCTGCACGTGCGCCTGGACGGCGACCCCGACGCGCGTCTGCGCCGGGCGCGCAAGCTGTGGAAGTTCGGCGACCGCGGCGAGTGGACGGGCGCTGACTCCGACGAGCCGCCCAACGCGCGCCTGCTCGACGACAACGACCGCGCCCGGGCGGCCTACGTGCGGCGCTTCTACCGCGCCGACCCCGCCGATCCCCGCCACTACCACCTGGTCCTGGACGCGGTGTCGCTGTCGCTGGAGACCTGTGTGGAGCTCGTCGTGCGCGCCGCCCGCGACCGGGCGACCACCCCTTCCGAGGGCGCCTGAGCCGAACCGCGCGTTGTCCGCCGTGACACCCTCGCGCTGGCGTAATTTATGCGATTTTTTACCAGCGCGGTAATTGTCACCTTGTGCTGACGGTTGGGCCTTGACTCAGGTAAGGTAAGGCGACTCGGTCACGGGTCAGCCCCCGCCCGGAACCGGGGTCCGGGTGACGGTGCGTGAGCACCGCGCGCACAGGACACACGGCACCCCCCATCCCGCGCGCACGCGCAGGCGGCGCCGTGCACCGGCGAGCGCCCCGGCGGGGCGCCCCGGACGCACCACACCAGCCAGAGCCAAGGAGCAACACGTGGCCACCCTTCCCAGCGTTTCCTACTCCATCACCGTCCGCCTCGAACTGGACGCTGGGGGCAGTGCGGTCGGTAGTCTCACCAACGCCGTCGAGCAGGTGGGCGGCATGATCACCGCGCTGGACGTGGCCGCCGCCGGACACGAGCGCATCCGCATCGACGTCACCTGCGCCGCCCGCGACACCGAGCACGCCCAGGCCATCGTCGACGCCCTGGGCGCCGTCGAGGGCGTGGTCGTGCACAAGGTCAGCGACCGCACCTTCCTCATGCACCTGGGCGGCAAGATCGAGATGAAGTCCAAGGTGCCGCTGCGCAACCGCGACGAGCTCTCCATGGCCTACACCCCCGGCGTCGCCCGCGTCTCCCAGGCCATCGCCGCCAACAAGGACGACGCCCGGCGCCTGACCATCAAGCGCAACAGCGTCGCCGTGGTCACCGACGGCTCCGCGGTCCTGGGCCTGGGCAACATCGGCCCCGAGGCCGCCATGCCCGTCATGGAGGGCAAGGCCGCCCTGTTCAAACGCTTCGCCGACATCGACGCCTGGCCCATCGCCCTGGACACCCAGGACGTGGACGAGATCGTGCGCACCGTCCAGGTGCTGGCTCCCGGGTTCGGCGGCATCAACCTGGAGGACATCTCCGCCCCCCGCTGCTTCGAGGTCGAGGCCCGCCTGCGCGAGCTGCTCGACATCCCCGTCTTCCACGACGACCAGCACGGCACCGCCATCGTCGTGCTCGCCGCCCTGCGCAACGCGCTGCGCGTGGTGGGCAAGAAGCTCGGCGAGGTCCGCATCGCCATGTCCGGCGCGGGCGCGGCCGGAACCGCGATCCTCAAGCTGCTCATGCACGCCGGGGCGCGCGACGTCATCGTCAGCGACGTGCACGGCGCCGTGCACGCCGGACGCGAGGACCTCGACTCCAACCTGCGGTGGATCGCGGAGCACACCAACCCCGAGGGCTACAGCGGCGACCTGCGCGGCGCCGTGGCCGGGGCGGACGTCTTCATCGGCGTCTCGGCCCCCAACCTCCTCAACGGCGACGACATCGCCGAGATGAACGAGGACGCCATCATCTTCGCCCTGGCCAACCCCGACCCCGAGGTCGACCCGGACGTGGCCCACCTGCACGCCTCCGTCGTGGCCACCGGTCGCAGCGACTACCCCAACCAGATCAACAACGTGCTGGTCTTCCCCGGCTTCTTCCGCGGCCTGCTGGACGCCCAGAGCCACGACGTCACCTCGGACATGATGGTCGCCGCTGCCGAGGCCCTGGCCGATGTCGTCACCGAGGACGAGCTGGGCCCCAACTACATCATCCCCAGCGTGTTCCACTCCGACCTGTCCAACCACGTGGCCACGGCCGTGCGGGAGGTCGCCCAGCGCGGTCAGGCGGACGGACAGGCATAACGGCCTGGAAACACCGGCGGTCCGCCCGGCGTTCCGGGGTAGGTGGGAGGGCATGGACCAGCCGATGACCGGACGCCTCCTGGTGGCCGCCCCCATGCTCCAGGAGGACTCCTTCCGCCGCTCGGTGGTGTTCGTCGTGGACGACGCCGCCGACGGCACCCTCGGGGTGATCCTCAACCGCCCCCTGGGTATGGCCGTGGACGAGGTCGTCACCGACTGGGGCGCCTACGCCAGCGAGCCGGCGGTGATGTTCTCCGGGGGTCCCGTGGGCCTGGGCTCCGGCATCGCCCTGGGGATGGCCGGTTCCGGCGAGCCTCCCCCCGGCTGGTCCCCGCTGGAGGGCTTGGACCCGCACCTGGGCCTGGACGGGATCGGCGTGGTCGACCTCGACGGCCCCGCCCAGGTGCTCGGCGGGGCGCTCGGCGCGTTCCGCGTCTTCGCGGGCTACGCGGGGTGGAGCGAGGGCCAGCTGGCCGGGGAGGTCGACGAGGGGGCCTGGTACGTCGTCGACGCGGTCGCCGACGACGTCTTCACCACCGCGCCCGAGGGGCTGTGGTCGCGGGTGCTGCGCCGCCAGGGCGGGGACATGGCGCTCCTGTCCACCTTCCCCGACGATCCCACCATGAACTGAGCAGCCGGGGCGGGGCCGGCACCCTATACCGTGGAACGCAGACGTCGAAAGGTGTGAGGCACGATGGCGATGGACATCTTCAACAAGGTCCTCCCGGACAGCGAGACCAAACCGGACATCTCCCACGACGGCGGGGACCGGGAGCGGTTCGCCCACTACGTGCAGAAGGACAAGATCACCGCGAGCGCCGTGACCGGCGACCCCGTGATCGCCCTGTGCGGCAAGGTGTGGGTGCCCAACCGCGACCCCAAGAAGTTCCCCGTGTGCCCCGAGTGCAAGAAGGTCTACGAGGAGATGATGAAGTAGTCCTCCCGCCCGGACGGCCGACGCCTCCCGAGGGGACGGCCGCGCGTCCGGCGCGGACCCCGCCGTGCCCGGGCACCGCGCGCGGCGAGCACGGCGAAGGCCTTGACACACGGCGTGTGCCAAGGCCCTCGTGCTGTCCAGGGGCCGACCGGTCCCGTGGCGGGTGCCCACGGACCCGTCCGGCCCCCGCGCGCCACCGCGGCCGAGGACGACGCCCTCACCAGCGCGGCGATGGAGAGCACGGGCGTGTCCGACCTGGCCGAACGGCGCTTCCCCACCCTGTCAGGGGGTGAGCGGGCGAGGGTGATGCTCGTCCGCGTCCTGGCCCAGGGCACCCGGCTGCTCCTGCTGGACGAGCCGACCGCCGCCCTGGACATCCGGCACCAGGAACCCGTACTGGATCTGGCTTCCCAACTCGCGGAGCGCGGCGGTGCGGTTATCGTGGTCCTGCACGATTTGGGGCTTGCGGCAGCCTACGCCCGTCGTGTGGCGATACCCTCCCGAGGGCGGGTCGCCGCTCAGGGCTCCCCCGCCGACGTGTTCACCGCGTCGCTGCTCAGCTCCGTCTACCAGCACGAGGTCGAAGTCCTACCGCACCCGCGTACCGGAGTCCCGCTGGTCGTCCCCCCTCAGGTGGGGGACGGGTGCACACGGAAGCGTCCACAGGAGTAGGTCGTATTGGTGTCCACAACTGAACGGCAGTTCCACGAGGGTCCCCGTCCCGGGCGCGGGGAGGGGCGTGGACGGCGGGCCCCCGGCGGCCGTCGGCGCCGCCCCAAGCCCAGGGCCACCCCCGGCGACGTCGTGCGCGGCATCGTCCGGTTCTTCGGCGAGATCATGCTGACCGCCGGTCTGCTCATGCTCTTCTACGCCGGTTACGAGGTGTACGGCTCCCAGTGGGAGACCGACCGCGAACAGCAGGACCTGGCCCAGGGGTTGGAGGAGGCCTGGTCCGCCGACCAGGCGGCCGCGGAGGCCGGCCCGGACTCGGAGCCCCTGCCGGGCAGCGCCGACAGCCGCCTGTACGTGCCGAGCCTGGACCTGGACTGGGTGGTGGTCAACGGCACCACGCAGGAGGACATCCGCTACAGCCCCGGCCACTACACCGAGTACCCCAGCGACCCCGGCGGGGAGGGCAACTACGCCGTGGCCGCCCATCGCACCCCGGGCCTGTTCTGGGACCTGGACCTGCTCCAGAACGGCGACGTCATGGTGCTGGAGGACGGGGAGAATTTTTACACCTACGAGGTCTTCCGCGACGAGACGGTCCTGCCCACCGACGTGTGGGTGATCGAGCCGGACCCGTTCGACGAGGCCACCGACGAGGAACCGGGCAGGTCCCTGCTCACCCTCACCACGTGCGCGCCCAAGCTGAACAACACGCACCGCCTCATCGTCTGGGCGGAGCTGGTGGAGACCACGCCCAAGTCCGAGGGGATGCCCGACTCGATCGCCCACATGGCCCCCGAGGCCTAGCGAGTAAGGAAAGCGAATGTACGGTCTGATCTGGCGTGTCCTGCCCGGTCCGTGGGTCTCCAAGCTCATCCTGGCGCTCGGTCTGGCGGTGGGCGCGGCCCTGCTGCTGTGGTTCTTCGCCTTTCCGGCGATCTCGCCGCACATGCCCTTCAACGACGGTGCCGTCGACGTCGAGGGCGCCCAGCCCGGGGGCGGGGTGGAGCCCGGGACCGGGTCCGGCGGGTAGTCCGGAGTGCTTGTGGACGATGAGGGAGCCGGCGGGGACCGGTGGCCTTTCCGGGGCCTGGGACACGCCGTGTGCGCGGCGCCACTGGCCAGGCTCCCGGAACGGTCCACGGTGCCCGCTAACCTCATGGGGGTGAGTAACGGGGGACGGTTCGCAGCATGACGGTGACGCAGACCACGACGGAGGACCGGCTCAGAGGCCTTCGGGCATGGCAGCGGGAGGCGTTCGAGGAGTACTTCCGCCGGGAACCGCGGGACTTCCTCGCCGTGGCCACCCCCGGTGCGGGCAAGACCACCTTCGCCCTCACCCTGGCCAGCGAACTCCTCCACCGGCACACGGTGCGCGCCATCACCATCGTGTGCCCCACCGACCACCTCAAGAAGCAGTGGGCCGAGGCGGCCGCCCGGTTCGGCATCGCCATCGACCCCGACTTCCGCAACGGGCAGGGCGCCCTGGGCCGCCAGTACGTCGGCGTGGCCGTCACCTACGCCCAGGTCGCCGCCCACCCGATGCTGCACCGCAACCGGACCGAGGCGCGCAAGACCCTCGTCATCTTCGACGAGGTCCACCACGCCGGGGACGCCCTGTCCTGGGGCGACGCGGCCCGCGAGGCCTTCGACCCGGCGGCACGGCGCCTCTCCCTGACCGGAACCCCCTTCCGGTCCGACATCAACCCCATCCCCTTCGTCGACTACGTCCAGGACGTCGCCGGGGTGCGCCGCTGCTCCTGGGACTACAGCTACGGGTACGGGCCCGCCCTGGCCGACGGGGTCGTGCGCCCCGTCATCTTCATGGCCTACTCCGGCGAGATGCGCTGGCGTACCCGCGCGGGCGACGAGCTCGCCGCCAGGCTGGGGGAGCCCCTCACCCAGGACGCGCTCTCCCAGGCGTGGCGGGCCGCCCTGGACCCCAAGGGCGACTGGATCAAGCGCGTGCTCCAGGCCGCCGACCGCCGCCTGACCGAGGTCCGCAAGACCCACCCGGACGCGGGGGCGCTGGTCATCGCCAGCGACCACGAGAACGCCCGCGCCTACTCGCGCATCCTGCGCCAGATCACCGGCAAGGGCGCCACGGTCATCCTGTCCGACGACCCCGGGGCCTCCAAGAAGATCTCCCGGTTCGCCGTGGGCGACGACCGCTGGATGGTCGCGGTGCGCATGGTCTCCGAGGGCGTGGACGTGCCCCGGCTGATGGTGGGCGTGTACGCCACCTCCACCAGCACCGCGCTGTTCTTCGCCCAGGCCATCGGCCGCTTCGTGCGCGTGCGCCAGCGCGGCGAGGTCGCCTCGGTCTTCCTGCCCTCCGTGCCCACCCTGCTGGAGTACGCGGGCGAGATGGAGCGCGAGCGCGACCACGTGCTCGACCGGACCCCGGCGGAGGGCGACGAGTACCCGGAGGACGACCTGCTCCGGGAGGCCAACAAGAAGCGGGACACCCCCGACGCGGGGGAGGAACTGCCCTTCGAGACCATGGAGTCGGCGGCGGAGTTCGACCGCGCCCTCTACGACGGTGCCGAGTACGGCGGAGTGCCGGGGTCCACCGAGGAGGAGGACTTCCTGGGCCTGCCCGGTCTGCTCGACCCGCAGCAGGTCTCCCAGCTCCTGCGCAAGCGCAAGGCCGACCTCAAGGCGAGTGAGATCAGGACCCGCAAGGTGGAGGAGCCCGCCGAGGAGGAGGGGCCCACCCACCAGGTCCTGGCCGATCTGCGTCGCGAGCTGAGCGGCCTCGTGGGCGCCTGGCACCACCGCACCGGCAAGCCGCACGGGGTGATCCACAACGAGCTGCGCCGCGCCTGCGGCGGGCCACCGGTCGCGCAGGCCACCCCGACGCAGATCCGTGAGCGGATCGCCAAGATCCGCGTCTGGGCCGTCGGCGGGCGGTAGCCCAAAACGGGCAAACACTTCGCAAGCTCGCGCATGTCCCATAAGCCCTCGGTGTCCGCTTCATTACCTTGTGTGAGATGAGTGGACACAGCTCTCGCGGCGGCTCAGCCGCGCTCTGCACCGGACTGCTGATGTGCGGGTTCGCCCTGGCCGGAATGGTCATGGCCACGACGCCCGGCACCGTCGGAACCGACTCCTCGCGCGCCCAGCTGGCGCCGGGGGAGCCCGAAGCGCTGGAGCCCTGCCTGCCCGGTGCCGCCAGGGTCACCGACCCGGACGCGGCCTCCCGGCCCCCCGGCGGCAGCGAGGTGACGCCGCGTCAGGCCGCCCTCTACGAGCAGCAGCTCCAGGAGGCACTCGTGCCCCTGCGGGGACAGGAGCTCCAGCCACCCCACACCGTCCCGGTCGTGGTGCACGTCATCTCCGCCGAGGACGGCAGCGGCGAGGTCAGCGACGAACGCGTCCAGCGGCAGGTCGACGTCCTCAACGCCGCCTACGGAGGCGACACCGCCGCGGACCCGGCCCAGGCCGCCGAGGCCGCACGGCGAGCCGGGGCCGCGGGTAGCGCCGAACCCACCGACACCGGCTTCCGCTTCGAGCTCAGCGAGGTCACCCGCACGGTCAACGACGACTGGTTCACCAGCTTCGCCGAACACCGCGACACCGTCCGCGCCGAGCTGCGCCAGGGTGACGCGGGGACCCTCAACATCTACACCTCGAACCTGGGCACCGGCCTGCTCGGCTACTCCTCCTTCCCCCAGGACTACGAGGAGGCGCCCGAACAGGACGGCGTGGTGATCGCCCACGACACCCTGCCCGGCGGCGACCGCGACCGGTTCAACCTCGGCCACACCGGCACCCACGAGGTCGGCCACTGGCTCGGCCTCTTCCACACGTTCCAGAACGGCTGCTCCTCGCCCGGCGACTACGTGGACGACACCGCGTACGAGCGCGAGGCCGCCTCCGGCTGCCCCGAGGGCCGCGACACCTGCCCCGAGCAGAAGGGCGAGGACCCCGTCACCAACTTCATGAACTACAGCGACGACGCCTGCATGACCCACTTCACCACGGGCCAGGCCCAGCGCATGGTCGAGCACTGGGCGGCCTTCCGCGCCTGACGCGGCGGCGACCACGCGGCGCGGGCCGCCTCCCGTCGGGGCGTGGTCGCGACCGTGCGCGGGCCCGGCCGCCGCTAGGCTTGGCACCATGGCAGCGAACACGTACCTGACCGGGATCAAGCCCACCGGCGACTTCCACCTGGGCAACTACATCGGCGCGATCAAGCCCGCCCTGAGCGCGGCCACGGCCTACGACACCTACTACTTCATCGCCGACTACCACGCGCTCAACACCATCAAGGACGCCGACGAGCTCCGCCACAGCATCCGGTCAGGCGCTGCCACCTGGCTCGCGTGCGGGCTCGACCCCGAGCGGACGATCGTCTACCAGCAGTCCCGGGTGCCCGAGACCTTCGAGCTCACCACCATCCTGAGCGCCCTGACCCCCAAGGGCCTCATGAACCGCGCGCACGCCTACAAGGCCGCCCGCGACCGCAACAACGAGGCCGGGATCACCGACCTCGACGCCGGGATCAACATGGGGCTGTACAACTACCCCATCCTCATGGCCGCCGACATCCTCGTCATGGAGGGCACCCACATCCCCGTGGGCCGCGACCAGTCCCAGCACATCGAGTACACCGCCGACATCGCCGGGTACTTCAACCACCGCTTCGGCGGGGCCTACAGCTTCCCCGTCCCCAAGGGCGTCATCGACGACAGCGACGCGAGCATCCTGCCCGGCGTCGACGGCCGCAAGATGAGCAAGTCCTACGACAACCACATCCCGCTCTTCCTGCCGGAGAACAAGCTCAAGAAGGCCGTCCGCCGCATCCCCACCGACTCCACGCCGGTCGAGGACCCCAAGGACCCCGACAGCTCGGTGCCCTTCCAGCTGCTCACGCACTTCGCCGACGCCGAGAAGGTCTCCGAGGTGCGTAAGCGCCTGGAGGCGGGCGGCATGGGCTGGGGCGACCTCAAGAACGAGCTGTTCGAGGCGATCAACACCGAACTGGGCCCCAAGCGCGACCGCTACGAGGAGCTGATGGCCGACCCGGCGCGGATCGACGCGATCCTGGCGGCCGGGTCCGAGCGCGCCCGCCAGCGCGCCCGCGCCACCCTGGAGCGCGTGCGCGCCGCCGTCGGCGTCGCCTGACACGCGGGGGGGGGGGGGGGGGGGGGGGGGGGGGGGGGGGGGGGGGGGGGGGGGGGGGGGG
>NZ_CBDRFA010000106.1:0-26983 GCF_965343085.1 Nocardiopsis synnemataformans
GGCCCCCGATCCGCCCGTGACCAACGCCGTGTCCCGGAAGCGCCACACCGGCGAGGCAACAGCCCCTGCCCGGACAGCCCGCTCAAGGCGGCGCACGTGCACACCCGAGGCCCGCACCGCCACCTGGTCCTCACCGTCGAGACCGGCCACCACCGCGGCCAACCGCGTGAAGGCGCGCTCGTCCGGCCGCGCGGGAAGATCCACCAGACCACCCCACCGCTCCGGATACTCCAGCGCCGCGCACAGCCCCAGACCCCACACCAGGGCCTGAGCCGGACTGTCCAACGCATCAGCGGAACCGGTGGACACCGCACCCCGCGTCACCGCCCACACCGGAGCTTCGACACCCGCCTCAGGCAGTGCCCTGAGCAGATTCACCGTCGCGGCCAGCCCCGCCCGCACAACCGGGTAGTCGGGATGTGGCCCCTCGTCCAACCCCAGAAGCGACACGACCCCCGCAACGGTCATCTCCTCCTGTCGTTCGGCGGCATCCGCGGACTCGGACAGAACCTCCCCCAGGCCAGCCGCCAATCGGACGGGGTCGGTCAGGCTCCCGGCGTCGAACGTGACGGTGAGTGGACTCGCGCCGCTCCGTGCCAGGGCTGCGGCGACATCACGGGTGATGTCATCGGCTGCCTCGGGGGCGAGAACGAGCCAGGTCCCGTCCAGGCGCGCCGGTCCCGGGTCGGGGCGACGCTTCCAGGTGACGTCGTAACGCCAGTTCAGAACCTCGGATTGCTCCCGCTGGCGCTGCCGCCACGCCGACAGGATCGGCAGGAGCGTGCTGAGCGAGAACTGCTGTTCCCCATCGAGGCCCAGCGTCGCGGCGAAGGCATCGATGTCCTCCTCCGCGATCGCCTCCCAGAACTCAGTGTCAGTCTCGGTCGCTCCATCACCAGGCGTCGGATGCGCGGAAGGCTGGAGCCAGTAGTACTTGCGCTGGAAGGCGTAGGTGGGCAGGTCCACCCGGCGGGGAGCACGACCGCTCCCGGCCAGACCGGTGAAGACCGCGTCCCAATCCACAGGCGCGCCGCCCACGTGAGCCGCACCCAACGAGGACAGGAAACGCTCGGCCCCGCCCTCATCACGGCGCAAGGACGGCACCACCACAGCCGAAGCGGCCTCCGCCTCGTCGACGGCCTCCTGAACACCGATGGTCAGCACCGGATGGGCGCTGGCCTCCACGAACAGGGAGTGACCCGACTCCAGGAGGGTTCGGATCCCGGAATGGAAGCCAACCGGGTGGCGCAGGTTCTCGAACCAGTACTGAGCGTCCAGACCAGCGGTGTCGATCACCTCATCGCGCAGCGTGGAGAAGAACGGCACGTGAGACGAACGCGGGGTGATGGGGCCCAGGTCCTCCAGGAGACGGTCCCGGATCGCCTCCACCGCCGCACTGTGCGAGGCGTAGTCCACCGGCACCCGACGCGCGCGCACCCCCCGCCCCTCACACACAGCGAGGAACTCCTCCACCGCACCGGCCTCACCCGAGACCACGGTGGAAGCCGGACCGTTCAACGCCGCCACGGCAAGGGCATCCGCCCAGGGCTCAAGGAGTTCGAGGGTTTCCGCCTCCGGCAGAGGCACCGAGACCATACCGCCGTGTCCAGCAAGGTCCTCGCCAATGATCCGGCTGCGCAACGCCACCACCCGCGCGGCGTCCTCCAACGACAACGCCCCACACACGAACGCGGCCGCGATCTCCCCCTGCGAATGCCCCACCACCGCATCCGGGACCACACCCACGGACTCCCACAACCGTGCCAGAGACACCATCACCGCGAACAGAGCGGGCTGCACCACATCCACCCGCTCCAGATCAGGCGCGCTCTCCTGCCGCAACACCCGGAGCAGGTCCCAACCCGTGAACGGCTCCAACGCCCGAGCGCAGGCATCCATCTGTTCCCGGAACACCGCAGAGGACTCGTACAGGTCCAGGCCCATCCCGACCCACTGCGAACCCTGCCCCGGAAACACCAACACGGTTCTGGCGGCACGGTGCGACTCCCCCACCACCACACCAGCCGCCGCCCCACCACCGGCCAGGACGTCCAGACCAGCCAGCAGTTCCTCCCGCGTGGCCCCCGTCACCACCGCCCGGTGAGCGTGGTGCGCACGCGTGGTCGCCAACGAGAAGCCCACATCCACCGGGTCCAGGTCCGGGTTCGCGCGCACGTGCTCGGCCAGACGCCCGGCCTGAGCCCGCAACGCCTCACCCGAACCACCCGACACCACCCACACAGCAGGACCGTCAGCCCGGACGATGTCACTGGGTTCAGTACGCGTTACCAGATGGGAGCCATCGGTGTCCGAGGCCGCTTCACGATCGGACGCCGGGGCCGCTTCGAGAACGGCGTGGGCGTTGGTTCCGCTGACTCCGAACGAGGACACCGCGGCGCGACGCGGATGGTCACTGTCGGGCCACTCGACGCGCTCGGTGAGCAGGCTGATGGCGCCCGACTCCCAGTCGACCTCATGCGTCGGTTCGTCGATGTGCAGTGACCTGGGCAGCACCCCGTGGCGCATGGCCTGGACCATCTTGATCACACCGGCGACACCGGCAGCGCTCTGGGTGTGGCCGATGTTGGACTTGACCGACCCCAGCCACAGCGGACGTCCCTCCGTACGCCCCTGCCCATAGGTGGCCAGCAGAGCCTGCGCCTCGATCGGGTCGCCCAGGCTCGTCCCGGTCCCGTGCGCCTCCACCGCGTCGACCTGGCCCGGTGTCAGGCCCGCGTTCGTCAACGCGGCTCGGATCACCCGCTGCTGCGCGGTCCCGCTCGGCGCGGTCAGCCCGTTGCTGGCACCGTCCTGGTTGATCGCCGTTCCACGCACCACGGCCAGCACCTGGTGGCCGTTGCGCTGAGCGTCGGACAGGCGCTCCAAGGCCACGATGCCCGCCCCCTCGGCGAGAGCCATGCCGTCGGCGCCAGCCGCGAACGCCTTGCACCGGCCGTCGCGCGCGAGCCCGTTCTGGCGGCTGAATTCGGTGAAGGCGAAGGGGGCCGCCATGACGGTCACGCCACCGGCCAGCGCCAGTTCGCACTCGCCGTTGCGCAGGGCCTGGACCGCCAGGTGCATCGCCACCAGCGAGGAGGAACAGGCGGTGTCGATGCTGACGGAGGGGCCCTCGAACCCGAAGGTGTAGGAGATACGGCCCGAGGCCACGGAGGTGGCCGCTCCCGTGGCCAGGTAACCGACGAGGTTGTCCGGGACGTCCTGGTAGTCGGGCCCGTACTCCTGCCAGTTCGTACCGACGAAGACCCCGACCGGAGCCCCTTCGAGGACCGTCGGGTCGATTCCGGCGTGTTCGAGGGCCTCCCACGAGGTCTCCAGCAGCAACCGCTGCTGCGGATCCATCGCCAACGCCTCACGCGGGTTGACACCGAAGAACTCGGCGTCGAAATCACCGGCGTCGTAGAGGAAACCGCCCTCACGCACGTACGACTTCCCCGGACGGTCGGAGTCGGGATCGTAGAGGTCCTCCCAGCCTCCCCGGTCGGTGGGGATCCCGGATATGGCGTCCCGTTCCTCGATGACCGTCTTCCAGAGGTCGTCGGGCGACGACACACCACCGGGGTAACGGCAGCCCATGCCCACGATCGCGAGCGGCTCCTGCTCACCGGACTCCAGGACCCGGAGGCGTTCCCGAGCCTCACGCAGGTCACTCGTCACACGCTTCAGGTATTCGAAGAGCTTTTCCTCGTTGGCCATGATGTCCTCAACAATCCGGGGGGCTGGGTTCCAAGTCGGGCAGCGAACTGCTCAGAGTTCGTCGTCGATGAGCGCGAAGACCTCGTCGTGGGTCGCGGAGCCCAGGTCCAGGGGCGGGCGGTCGGACGGTTTTGCCCCGTCCAGCATTCGCAGCAGCCGTTGCAGACGGGATGCGACCGCGCCCCGTCTCAGATCCTCCGGGGAAATGGCGGAAAGAGCCTCTTCGAGCCTGTCCAGACCGGCGTGGACGGAATCGTCCTCCGCCCCTGTCCCGAGGAGTTCCTGGCGGACGTGGTCGGCGATGGCGGCGGGTGTGGGGTGGTCGAAGACCAGGGTCGACGACAGCCGCAGTCCGGTGGCGTTGTTCAGCCGGTTGCGGAGCTCGACGGCGGTGACGGAGTCGAACCCGACCTCCATGAGGGCGCGCCGCTCGTCCACGGACGAGGAGGAGGCGTGTCCGAGGACGGTCGCCGCGTGATCGCGCACCAGTCCGCCGATCATGTGCCTCTGCTCGTCCGTCGGTGCCGCGGCCAGACGCTGCCGCAGCCGTGCTCCGTCGCTTTGGGCCGTCTCGGACGACGTGGTCCGCAGCAGGGGTTCGACCTGGGGGATGTCGGTGTGGATCGGACTGGTCCTCGTCGCCGTGAAGGCGGTGTGGAAGCGTTCCCAGTCGATGTCGGCGATGGCGATGACGGGCTCGTCCTGCTCAAGGGCCCGGTGGAGTGCCCGGGTGGCCAGGTCCGGGGCCATACGGGGCATGCCGTGGCGCTTCGCGACGTCGCCGACGGTGTCGTCCTCGGCCATGCCGCCCTCGGCCCATGCGCCCCAGGGAACGGAGAGTGCCGGGAGCCCCAGGGCGTGGCGATGGCGCGCCAGGGCGTCGAGGAAGGCGTTGGCGGGGGTGTAGTTGCCCTGGCCGGAGGCGCCGAGTAGGTGCGCGACCGACGAGCACAGGACGAACGCCGACAGGTCGAGGTCGCGTGTGAGCTCGTGCAGGTGGAGCGCTGACGCGACCTTGGCCTCAAGCGCCCGGTTCATCTGCGCCGGAGTGAGCGAGTCCAGGGGACCGTCGTCCAGGACCGCGGCCGTGTGCACCACCGCCGTGAGCGGGTACTCGTCGGGGACCCCCCTGATGAGGTGCGCCAACTGCTCCCGGTCCCCGGCGTCGCAGCGGGCGACCGTCACGCGTGCGCCCAGACCCTCCAGCTCCGCGCGGAGCCCGGCTGCCTCCGGGGCGTCGGGACCGCGTCTGCTGGCGAGCAGAAGGTGCGGCGCCCCGTTACGGGCCATCCATCGGGCGATGTGGCCCGCGATGGCCCCGGTGCCGCCCACGATGAGGACCGTTCCCCGGGAGAGCCACTCCGGAGGGCCGGTCGGGGAGTCCAGGGGAGTCCGGACGAGGCGGCGCACGAACAGCCCGGAGGCGCGCAGCGCGAACTGGTCCTCACCGTCGTCGCTGGCGTTCAGCGCGGAGGAGAACAACGTGGTGAGCCGGTCGTCCGGTGCCGCGAGGGGGATGTCGACCACGCCGCCCCAGCGGTGCGGGTACTCCTGGGCGGCCACCCGGCTGAACCCCCACAGGAGTGCCTGAACGGGATGCTCGACCCCGTCGGTCCGGCCGGTGGCGACCGCGCCCCGGGTGACGCACCACAGGGGCGCCGTGGTCCCGGTGTCCTCGAGGGCGAGCAGCAGCGCGTGGGTGAGTGCCAGGCCCGCCGGGACGGAGGGCTGGTCGGGGAGCGGCTCTTCGTCCAGGGCCAGCAGGGAGAGGACGCCGGACAGACCGGCGTGGTCGACGCCGGACCGCGCCACGAGACGGCGCATGGCCTCCCGGTCGACGTCGGCGGACCTCGCGGTGGCCCTCACGATGTCGGCTCCGCCGAGAGACATGCCGTGCAGGTATGCCTCGATCGCCTTGTCCTGGTCACATCCCTCGGGGAGGACGACCAGCCACTGACCCGACAGCCTCCGGGAAGAGCGTGCGGGCACCGGCTTCCACACGTCGCGGTAGCACCAGTCCTGGACCGCGGCCTCCTCGTCGCGCTGTCGCCGCCACACGGAGAGCGCCGGCAGCACAGCGCTCAGGGGCTCGTCGGCACCCACCCCCAACTGCTGGACCAGCGCGTGGACGTCCTCCTCCTCGACGACCTTCCAGAACTCCGCGTCCGCCGCACCGGTGCTCGCCGTGTCCACCGGGTCCGCGGTGGTCGGCTGGAGCCAGTAGTGCTGGTGTTGGAAGGCGTAGGTGGGCAGGTCCACCCGGCGGGGAGCACGACCGCTCCCGGCCAGACCGGTGAAGACCGCGTCCCAATCCACGGCCGCGCCGCCCACGTGAGCCGCACCCAACGAGGACAGGAAACGATCGGCCCCGCCCTCGTCCCGGCGCAAGGACGGCACCACCACAGCCGAAGCGGCCTCGGCCTCGTCGACGGTCTCCTGCACACCGATGGTCAGCACCGGATGAGCACTGGCCTCCACGAACAGGGAGTGCCCCGACTCCAGAAGAGACCCCACCGCGCTGGAGAAGCGCACCGGGTGGCGCAGGTTCTCGAACCAGTACTGAGCGTCCAGACCGGCGGTGTCGATCACCTCATCGCGCAGCGTGGAGAAGAACGGCACGTGAGACGAACGCGGAACGATCGGAGCCAGATCCTCCAAGAGCCGGTCCCGGATCGCCTCCACCACCGCACTGTGCGAGGCGTAGTCCACCGGCACCCGACGAGCGCGCACCCCCCGCCCCTCACACACAGCGAGGAACTCCTCCACCGCACCGGCCTCACCCGAGACCACGGTGGAAGCCGGACCGTTCAACGCCGCCACGGCAAGGGCATCCGCCCAGGGCTCAAGGAGTTCGAGGGTTTCCGCCTCCGGCAGAGGCACCGAGACCATACCGCCGTGTCCAGCAAGGTCCTCGCCAATGATCCGGCTGCGCAAAGCCACCACCCGAGCGGCGTCCTCCAACGACAACGCACCACACACGAACGCGGCCGCGATCTCCCCCTGCGAATGCCCCACCACCGCATCCGGGACAACGCCCTGGGCCTCCCACAGCCGTGCCAGGGACACCATCACCGCGAACAGAGCGGGCTGCACCACATCCACCCGCTCCAACGACGGAGCATCCTCCTCCTGCCGCAACACCGCAAGCAGGTCCCAACCCGTGAACGGCTCCAACGCCCGAGCGCACGCGTCCATCCGCTCCCGGAACACCGCAGAGGACTCGTACAGGTCCACTCCCATCCCGACCCACTGCGACCCCTGCCCCGGAAACACCAACACCGTGCCACCAGAACCGCCATGTCCGGAGACGGCTCCCTCGACCAGGTGAGCGGACGTCCGCCCGCTGGACAGTGCGTCCAGTCCGGCCAACAGTTCCTCGCGCGTGGCACCGGTCACCACCGCCCGGTGGGCGTGGTGCGCACGTGTGGTCGCCAAAGAGAAGCCCACGTCCACCGGGTCCAGGTCTGGGTTCGCACGCACGTGCTCGGCCAACCGACCCGCCTGCGCACGCAGCGCCTCATCCGAACGACCCGACACCACCCACGGAAGAAGCGGTGAGACACCGTTCTCGTTCCCCGGTTCCGGGGAACCCTCGTCGGAGTCAGCCGCGGTCGTATCCGGCGCCGGAGAAACCGGTGCCTGTTCGAGGATGAGGTGGGCGTTGGTGCCGCTGATCCCGAACGAGGACACCCCCGCCCGACGGGGACGGCTGTTCTCGGGCCACTCCACCGCCTCGGTCAGCAAAGAGACCGCACCGGCGGCCCAGCCCACATGCGGAGAGGGCTCGTCCACGTGCAACGTCCTCGGCAACACCCCGTGGCGCATCGCCTGGACCATCTTGATCACACCGCCCACACCAGCCGCGGCCTGGGTGTGACCGATGTTGGACTTGACCGACCCCAGCCACAACGGCCGGTCCTCCGGACGTTCCTGCCCGTAGGTGGCCAGCAGCGCCTGCGCCTCGATCGGATCACCGAGCGTGGTCCCGGTCCCGTGCGCCTCCACCGCGTCCACGTCCCCGGCGCTCAGCCCCGCGTTCGCCAACGCCGCCCGGATCACCCGCTGCTGGGACGGACCGTTCGGAGCCGTCAACCCGTTGCTCGCACCGTCCTGGTTCACCGCCGAACCCCGAACCACCGCCAACACCTCATGGCCGTTACGTTCAGCATCCGAAAGGCGCTCCAGCACCACCATGCCCACGCCCTCGCTCCAACCGGTCCCATCCGCACCGGCCGCGAACGCCTTGCACCGACCGTCCGGTGAGAGCCCGCCCTGACGGCTGAACTCCACGAACACGTTCGGTGTGGCCATGACGGTCACTCCGCCTGCCAGGGCCATGGTGCTCTCACCGTTGCGCAGGGCCTGGACCGCCAGGTGCATCGCCACCAGCGATGACGAGCAGGCGGTGTCCACCGTGATCGCGGGCCCCTCGAACCCCAGCGTGTAGGAGATGCGGCCCGAGGCCACGCTGCTGGAGTTCCCGGTCAGCAGGTGGCCGCCGCCGTCAGCGGCCCCCTCACCGTTGACCCCGTACCGCTGATCGGCGACCCCGGCGAAGACTCCGACGGGGGTGCCCGCGAGGGCGGTCGGGTCGATGGCGGCGTGTTCGAGGGCCTCCCACGACGTCTCCAGGAGCAGGCGCTGCTGCGGGTCCATCGCCAACGCCTCACGCGGACTGATCCCGAAGAAACCCGGATCGAAATCCCCCGCGTCATACAGGAACCCGCCCTGACGCGCGTACGTCTTCCCCGGCCTGCCCGGATCCGGGTCGTAGACATCCCCCCACCCGGGACGACCGGTGGGCAGGTCAGCGATCGCGTCGACCTCGCCGGCGACCAGGTCCCACAGCTGCTCAGGCGACGCGGTGCCGCCGGGATAACGGCAGGCCATGCCCACGATCGCGATCGGCTCGTCCGTCTCACCACGGTGAACATCCGTCCGCGCCGGGGCAGCCGACGCACCGACCAGTTCCTCGCGCAGATGCTCAGCGAGCGCCAACGGAGTGGGAAAGTCGAACACGAGGGTGGCCGACAGTCTCAGACCGGTCATCCGCTGAAGGCGGCCGCGGAGCCGGAGAGAGGCCAACGAGTCGAAGCCGAGTTCCTGGAAGGGACGGTTCGGTGCGGCGGCTGCGGGCCTCCCGTGACCGAGGACGGCGGCCGCACCGGTACGGATCTTCTCCAGAAGCGTGCGCCGTTGCTCTCCCTCGGTCATCTCCGCGAGCTGACGGGCGAGATCGGACCCGGCGGAGGCGCCTTCGTCCCCAGCGATCGGCAGAGCCCCGCGTGCCTCGGAGATGTCCTCGACAAGGGCGCTCGGGCGCGTCAGGGTGAGGGTCTCCGCGAACAGCTTCCAGTCCAGGTCGGCCACCGCCCGGAACGTGTCGCCGGAGTCGAGGGTCTGGTGAAGGGCCTCGAGGGCAAGCTCCGGCGTCATCAGACCGATGCCCTGGCGTACGAGGGCCTGTTCGGCGTCTTCCGTGACCATGCCGCTGGCGGCCCACGCTCCCCAGGCGATGGACGTGGCCGGTATCCCGCGGTCGCGGCAGTGGTGGGCCAGCGCGTCGAGGTAGGCGTTGGCCGCGGCGTACGCGTACTGGGTACGCGAACCGGTGACGCCGAACACGGAGGAGTAGAAGACCAGGGTGTCGAGGGTGTTGGCGTCGACCAGGTCGACGAGGTTGTCGGCACCCGCGGTCTTCGCGGCGAGAAGCTCCGCGACGTCGACGAGTTCGGTGTCGTCGAGGCGTGTTTCCCGGGTGACGCCCGCGGTGTGGACGACGGTGCGCAGCGGCGAGTCCGGGGTGTCGACGCGTTCCATCAGCCCGGCCAGCGCCTCCCGGTCCGACACATCGCACGCCGCGATCGTCACCCGGGCCCCGAGGGCTTCGAGTTCGGCTCGCAACTCCTCGGCCCCGGGAGCCTCCGGTCCCCGACGGCTGGCCAGCACGACGTGACCGGTCCCGTTGCCCACCAGCCACCGCGCCAGACGCGCACCCAGACCACCCGTGCCACCGGTGATCAACGCGGTATCACGCGAACGCCACACCGCACCGGGCGCGGGTTGAGGAGCCCGCACCAGGCGGCGCACGTGCACCCCTGAGGCCCGCACCGCCACCTGGTCCTCACCGTCGAGACCGGCCACCACCGCGGCCAACCGCGTGAAGGCGCGCTCGTCCGGCCGCGCGGGAAGGTCCACCAGACCACCCCACCGCTCCGGATACTCCAGCGCCGCGCACAGCCCCAGACCCCACACCAGGGCCTGAACCGGACTGTCCAACGCATCAGCGGAACCGGTGGACACCGCACCCCGCGTCACCGCCCACACCGGGGCGTCGACGCCCGCCTCAGGCAGTGCCCTGAGCAGATTCACCGTCGCGGCCAACCCCATCCGCAACGCGGCGTGCTCAGGGTGGGGCCTCTCGTCCAATCCCAGAAGCGACACGACTCCGACGACGGGGGAGCTTTCTTCTTCACCGTTTCCTGGAAGAACCGCGTCGAGACGCCTGGTCAGTGACTCGGGATCGGCGGCCTGTTCGGGGGTCAGCGGAACGGACAGCGTCCGAGCGCCGCCGCGGAGGAGGGCGGTGTCCAGGGCTGCGGTGAGTCCGCCGTCAACGGTGTCCGTGGTGAGGATGAGCCAGGTCCCGTCCAGGCGCACCGGGCTCGGGTCGGGGCGGCGCTTCCAGGTGACGTCGTAGAGCCAGTCCTGAACCGTGGACCGCTCCCGCTGGCGCTGCCGCCACGCCGACAGGGCGGGCAGGACGGTGTCCAGCGAGGACTGGACCTCACCGTCGACCCCCAACTCCGCGGCCAGGGCCTTCGCGTCCCGCCCTTCGACCGCTTCCCAGAACACGACGTCAGCGGGGGCCGGTTCCGTGTCCGTCGACGCCTCCGGAACGTCAATCCAGTAGGGCTGGTGCTGGAAGGCGTAGGTGGGCAGGTCCACTCTGCGAGGCGAGAGCCCGCCGAACACGTTCTCCCAGTCCAGGCCGAGGCCGCCGGTGTGGGCGGCGGCCAGCGCGGCGGCCAGGGTGACGGCCTCCGAGCGGTCTCGGCTCTGAGCCGCGATCACGACGGCGGTGTCACCTCCGGGTGCGGAAGCGGTCGACGCTTCCGATCCGGGCTGGTTGGTGATGGAGTCGACGTGATGGAGGAGCGCGCTGTCGGGGCCGATCTCGACGAAGGCGCCCGCCCCGCGCTCCCGCAGATCGCGGACCCCCTCGGCGAACCGCACGGTGCCGCGGATGTGCCGCGCCCAGTACCCGGGACCGGTGAGTTCCCCAGCCTCAGCGATACGACCGGTGAGGTTGGAGACGACCGGGACCGAGGGCTCGGCGTAGTCCAGCCTGGCGACCCTGGCGGTGAACTCCTCCAGGACCGCGTCCATGTGGTGGGAGTGGAACGCGTGACTGACCGTCAACCGCCGCGTCCTGCACCCGGACCCCGCGAGTTCGGCAACCACCCGCTCAACGGCCTCAGTATCACCCGAGACCACCACCGCATCCGGAGCATTGACCGCCGCCACACCCACAACACCAGCCAAACCGAGACGGTCGACGACCTCGGTGACACGCTCCTCGGTCGTGCCGACGGCCGCCATCGCACCACCGCGCCGCGCCGAGGACATCAACCGCGCACGCGCCGCCACCAGGAACGCCGCGTCCTCCAACGACAGTACCCCGGCCACATGAGCGGCAGTGACCTCCCCGATCGAATGCCCGATCAGACAGTCAGGGGTAAGGCCGAAGTGGACCAGGAGGCGGTACAGGGCCGTCTCGAACGCGAACAACGCGGGCTGCGTGTAGAGCGTGTCATCCAACAGACCCGCCAGCTCACCCCCCTCAGGAGCGAACATCACCTCACGCAACGGAGCCCGAAGTGTCACCCCCTGCCCGGCCAGACACGCGTCCAACCGTCCGCACACCTCGTCCAGAGCCTTAGCGAAAACCGGATAGGCGGCATACAACTCACGCCCCATCCCGGCGCGCTGGGCACCCTGACCGGTGAACACGAAGGCCAGGCCACCGCCGTCCGAAACCGTGCCCTCCACCAGGTTGGCGGCGGGGCTCCCACCCACCAGCTCATCCAGCCCCGCAAGCAGCTCCCCGCGGTCCGCGCCGATCACCGCCGCCCGGTGCGTGTGGTGCGCACGCGTGGTCGCCAAAGAGAAGCCCACGTCCACCGGGTCCAACTCCGGGTTCGCGCGCACGTGCTCGGCCAGGCGCTCTGCCTGAGCACGCACGGCCCCGTCCGAACGACCCGACACCACCCACGGGACGGTGAGCGCACTCCGGTCGGCCGTCCCCTCCTCGTCCGACAGAGGAACGCGGTTCCGCGTGGTCGGTTCGACTTCCGTCGCAGCGGCTTGTTCGAGGATGAGGTGGGCGTTGGTGCCGCTGATCCCGAACGAGGACACCCCCGCCCGACGGGGACGGCCGTTGTCGGGCCACTCCACCGCCTCGGTCAGCAAAGAGACCGCACCGGCGTCCCAGCCCACCTCGGGGGTGGGCTCGTCCACATGCAGCGTCCTGGGCAGCACCCCGTGCCGCATCGCCTGGACCATCTTGATCACACCGCCCACACCAGCCGCGGCCTGGGTGTGACCGATGTTGGACTTGACCGACCCCAGCCACAACGGCCGGTCCTCCGGGCGCCCCTGCCCGTAGGTGGCCAGCAGCGCCTGCGCCTCGATCGGGTCTCCGAGCTTCGTTCCGGTCCCGTGCGCCTCCACCGCGTCCACCTGGTCCGCGCCCAGACCAGCGTTGGCCAACGCCGCACGGATCACCCGCTGCTGGGACGGACCGTTCGGAGCCGTCAACCCGTTGCTCGCACCGTCCTGGTTCACCGCCGAACCCCGAACCACCGCCAACACCTCATGGCCGTTGCGCCGGGCGTCGGACAGACGCTCCAACACGACCATGCCCACGCCCTCGGCGAAACCCGTGCCGTCGGCCGCCGCCGCGAAGGCCTTGCACCGACCGTCCGGCGAGAGCCCGCGCTGGCGGCTGAACTCGGTGAGGAGTTCGGGGGTGGCCATGACGGTCACGCCACCGGCGAGGGCCATGGCGCACTCGCCGTTGTGGAGGGCCTGGACGGCCAGGTGCATCGCCACCAGCGACGACGAGCAGGCGGTGTCCACCGTGATCGCGGGCCCCTCGAACCCGAACGTGTAGGAGACGCGCCCCGACGCCACGCTGGTGTTCGTCCCCGTCAGGAGGTAACCCTCGGTGTCGCTGGTGGCGCGTCCCGGCCCCGGCGGGTAGTTCTGTCCGATCACCCCGGTGAAGACTCCGACGGGTGCGCCCGTGAGCGTCGTCGGGTCGATGGCGGCGTGTTCGAAGGCTTCCCACGACGTCTCCAACAGCAATCGCTGCTGCGGGTCCATCGCCAGCGCCTCACGTGGACTGATCCCGAAGAAACCCGGGTCGAACTCCCCCGCGTCGTACAGGAACCCGCCCTGACGCGCGTACGTCTTCCCCGAACGGTCGGGATCGGGATCATAGACCTTCCCCCACCCGGGACGGTCAGCGGGAAGGCCGGACACCGCGTCCAGGTCCCGGGCGACCAGTTCCCAGAGCTCGTCGGGTGACGCGATGCCGCCGGGATAACGGCACGCCATACCCACGATCGCGACAGGCTCGTGGGCGGAGGACGTGTTCCTCGCGGCGGGGGCCTCTGGGACCGCGGCCGCGGAGGAGCCCAGCAGTTCGGTGCGGAGGTGTTCCGCGAGCACCGCCGGCGTGGGGTGGTCGAACAGCAGTGTCGCCGACAGGCGCAGACCCGTCTCGTTCCTGAGCCGGTTGCGCAGTTCGACCGCGGTGAGGGAGTCGAACCCGGAGTCGTTGAAGGCCTGGTCCGGAAGCAGGGAGTCCGGAGAGCCGTGTCCGAGGACCGCCGCCGCGTGGCTCCGGACCAGTTCCCGCATCGTCTGTCGCTGGTCGGACTCGCCCATCCCGGCCAGCCGGTCCCTCAGTGTCGCGGCCCCGGAGGCTGCGACGGCCCGGCGTGTCGGTGCGCCGACGAGGCCGCGCAGAACAGGGGGGAGCGTCCCGCCCCTGCTCCGGAGTCCCCGAGCGTCGAGGGGGGTCGCCACCACGGCGGGCTCCGAGGTCATCAGAGCGGCGTCGAAGAGCGCGAGCCCCGCCTCGTCGCCGAGTGCGGCCATGCCGCTCCGGGCGAGGCGTTCGCGGTCGCCGTCGTCGAGGTGGCCGGTCATCCCGCTCGCGCGCCCCCACAGCCCCCACCCCAGGGAGGTGGCGGGCAGCCCGCGTGCGCGGCGGTGGTGGGCGAGGGCGTCCAGGAACACGTTGGCCGCGGCGTAGTTGGCCTGGCCCGCGTTGCCGAACACACCCGCCACGGAGGAGAACAGGACGAACGCGTCCAGGTCGGTCCCCTGTGTCAGACGGTGCAGGTTCCACGCCGCGTCGGCCTTGGGGCGCAGGACCGCGCCGAGGGCCCGTGGGCTCAACCCCGCGACGGTGGCGTCGTCGAGAACCCCGGCCGTGTGGACGACCGCGCTCAGCGGGCGGTGTTCGGGGATCGACGCCAGGAGCTCCCCGAGCGCGTCGTGGTCGGCCGCGTCGCAGGCGGCGATGGCGACCTCGGCCCCCATGCCCTCCAGTTCGGCGCGGAGCTCGGCGGCTCCGGGAGCGTCCGGTCCACTGCGGCTGGTCAACAGCAGGTGGCGGACACCGTGGACGGACACCAGGTGGCGGGCGAAGAGGGCGCCGAGCGTACCGGTGCCTCCGGTGACGAGCACGGTCCCCGCCGTACCGAGGGAGCGGGGCATGGTGAGCGCCAGTTTGCCGATGTGACCGGCCTGCTGAAGGTGGCGGAAGGCCTCCGGGGCGCGGTGGACGTCCCACGAGGTGACCGGGAGCGGTGTCAGGACGCCGTCGGTGAAGAGCCGGTGGAGTTCTTCCAGGATCTGCTGGAGGCGGTCTGGATCGACCTTGAGGACGTCGAAGGCGGTGTAGGACACGCCGGGGTGGTCGGCTGCGACCCGCTGGGGGTCGCGGATGTCCGCCTTCCCCATCTCCACGAACCGGCCGCCGTCGGAGAGCAGACGCAGCGACGCGTCGGTGAACTCGTGGGCCAGGGCGTTGAGGACGACGTCGACGCCGCGCCCGGAGGTCGCCTCCCGGAAGCGCTGTTCGAAGGCGACCGTGCGGGAGCTGGCGATGTGGGAGTCGTCCACGCCCCGGGCGCGCAGGGCGTCCCACTTGGCGGGGCTGGCGGTGGCGAAGACCTCCACCCCCCAGTGGCGGGCGAGCTGCAACGTGGCCAGTCCGACTCCGCCGGTCGCGGCGTGCAGGAGCAGGCTCTCCCCCGGACGGATACCGGCGAGGTCGGCGAGCGCGTGGTAGGCGGTCAGGAAGACCACGGGGGCGGTGGCCGCCTGGGCGTGGTTCCATCCCCTCGGAACGGGGATGAGCAGGCGCTGGTCGGCCACCGCGACGGGCCCCATGGCCTGGGGGACGATGCCCATGACGGCGTCGCCGGGGGCGAAGCGCCGCACGTCCGGGGCGGTCTCGACGACGATGCCCGCGGCTTCGCGTCCGATGTCGGTCAGCCCCGGGACCATGCCGAGGGCCGTGAAGACGTCGAGGAAGTTCATACCGGCGGCGCGGACCGCGATGCGGACCTGTCCCGGTTCCAGTGGTGCCTCGGCCTCCGGGGCGGGCCGCAGAACAAGGTTGTCGAGCGTCCCGGGTTCGGACACGTCGAGGCACCAGGCGCTCGTGTCGGGCTCGCTCAGACCGGTCCTCCCCGTCAGTCGGGACAACCGGGGAACGAGGACCTCTCCCGAACGGATCGCCATCTCGGGTTCCCCGCGGTCGACTGCCTCGGCGATCGCGGCGCGGAGTTCCGGGCCGGACATCCCCTTCGGGTCCAGGTCGATGACGAGGAAGCGGTCGGGGTTCTCGGTCTGAGCGGATCTGACCAGTCCGTGCACCGCCGCCGCGGCCAGATCGTCGACTCCCTCGCCCGCGCGGGCGGCGACCGCTCCCCGGGTGAGGACGACCAGACGGGAGGAGGCGAACGCGTCGTGGGCCAGCCACTGCTGCAAGGCGTCCAGAACCCGGCCGGTGAGCCGGTGGGCCTCGGCGGCGGGATCGCCCGTCCCGACGCAGGGCATCAGCACGACATCGGGGACCGGGGTCTCCGGCTCGCGGGGGGCGGCCAGGGCCGACAGGTCGGGGACGACGTCGACGGGTCCGTCCAGGTCCGCTCCGGGCGGCGCCGGTGCCGCGGAGTCGGGAGCGAGCACGGTCCAGGGCGTTCCCGTGGTCTCCGGGGAGACGGGCGTCTCGCGGTTACCGGTGCCGCCGGACGCGTCCGGGAAGGGCTGCGGCAGAGGGGACCACTCCAGCTCGAACAGCGATTCACGCCGGACGGCATCGGCGGCACGCAGCTGCTCGGGGCCCATCGGCCGCATCACCAGGGAACGCACGGTGAGCACCGGTGCGTTCGTCGCGTCGAAGGCCGCCAGGGAGAAGGTGTCGGTACCGCTGGGGCGCACCACGACCCGGAGCATGGTGGCCCCGGTCGCGTGCGGGGTCACGCCCTCCCAGGAAAAGGGCAGCAGGACGTGGTGAGGACTGTGGCCCGGAACGAGGAACGCGGCGTGGAGCGCGGCATCGAGAAGGGCGGGGTGCACCTCGAAGGAGTCGGCTTCGGTCTCCTCCGGCAGGGAAACCTCCGCGTGGACGCTGTCGCCGACCCGCCAGGCTCCACGGACGCCCTGGAACAGCGGGCCGTAGTCGTACCCCGTCTCGGCCAGCCGCTCGTACAGTCCTTCGACGGCGATGGGATCGGCTCCCGTCGGAGGCCACGGGCCCGGATCCGTCCGCACGTCGGTGTCCACGGAAAGGCCGAGGACACCGGACGCGTGACGCGTCCACGTGCCTTCTACGTTCCCCTCCGCTGCGCGGGAGTGGATGTCCACATCGCGGTTCCCACTCTCGTCCGGGGGCCCGACCACCACGTGCAGGTCGACGGCTGCCGTCCGATCGAGCAGGAGCGGGGTATGCAGCGTCAGTTCATCGACGGAGCCGTTTCCGGTGCGGTCTGCTGCGTGTACGGCGAGGTCGACGAAGGCCGTACCGGGAAGGAGCACGGTGCCTCGGACCGCGTGGTCGGACAGCCACGGATGCGTGGCCAGAGAGATCCGGCCCGTGAGCAGGTATCCGCCGGAGGCGAGCTCGGTCGCGGTTCCGAGCAACGGATGCGGAGTCTCTCCCAGCCCCACGTCGAGCGCGTCCCCGGACCCCCGCGGCGCGAGCGTCCAGTGGCGCTGGTGTTGGAAGGCGTAGGTGGGCAGGTCCACCCGGCGGGGAGCACGACCGCTCCCGGCCAGACCGGTGAAGACCGCCTCCCAATCCACGGCCGCACCACCCACATGAGCCGCACCCAACGAGGACAGGAAACGACCGGCCCCGCCCTCATCACGGCGCAAGGACGGCACCACCACAGCCGAAGCGGCCTCCGCCTCGTCGACGGCCTCCTGCACACCGATGGTCAACACCGGATGAGCACTGGCCTCCACGAACAGGGAGTGCCCCGACTCCAGAAGAGACCCCACCGCGCTGGAGAACCGCACCGGATGGCGCAGGTTCTCGAACCAGTACTGAGCGTCCAGACCAGCGGTGTCGATCACCTCATCGCGCAGCGTGGAGAAGAACGGCACGTGAGACGAACGCGGAACGATCGGAGCCAGATCCTCCAAGAGCCGGTCCCGGATCGCCTCCACCGCCGCGCTGTGCGAGGCGTAGTCCACCGGCACCCGACGCGCGCGAACACCCCGCCCCTCACACGCAGCGAGGAACTCCTCCACCGCACCGGCCTCACCCGAGACCACCGTGGCAGAAGGACCGTTCAACGCCGCCACGGCAAGGGCATCCGCCCAGGGCTCAAGAAGTTCGAGGGTTTCCGCCTCCGGCAGAGGCACCGAGACCATACCGCCGTGCCCCGCCAGGTGTTCGCCGATCGTTCGGCTGCGCAAAGCCACCACCCGCGCGGCGTCCTCCAACGACAACGCCCCACACACGAACGCGGCCGCGATCTCCCCCTGCGAATGCCCCACCACCGCATCCGGGACAACGCCCTGGGCCTCCCACAGCCGCGCCAGGGACACCATCACCGCGAACAGAGCGGGCTGCACCACATCCACCCGCTCCAACGACGGAGCACCAGAACCACCACGCAACACGTCCAACAGGTCCCAACCCGTGAACGGCTTCAACGCAGCGGCGCACGCGTCCATCCGTTCCCGGAAGACCGCAGAGGACTCATACAGGTCCACTCCCATCCCGACCCACTGCGACCCCTGACCCGGAAACACCAACACCGTCCCGCCAGCACGGTGCGACTCCCCCGTCACCAGACCGGCCGTCATCCCACCACCGGCCAGGACGTCCAGACCAGCGAGCAGTTCCTCCCGCGTGGACCCGGTCGCCACCGCCCGGTGAGCGTGGTGGGCGCGCGTGGTCGCCAGGGAGTACCCCACGTCCACCGGGTCCAGGTCCGGGTTCGCCCGCACGTGCTCGGCCAGACGCCCGGCCTGAGCCCGCAACGCCTCATCCGAACGACCCGACACCACCCACAGAGCAGGGCCCGGCTCGCTGCCTTCCGCTTCTCCGTGAGGATGCCCGGTGGCGGTTACGGGGTCTGCGTCGTCAGCCAACGGCTCGACAGCGTGGGGGGCCGGGGCCTGTTCGAGGATGAGGTGGGCGTTGGTGCCGCTGATACCGAACGAGGACACCCCCGCCCGACGGGGACGACCGCCCTCGGGCCACTCGACCACCTCGGTCAGCAGGGACACCACGCCCGACTCCCAGTCCACGTGGGGAGAGGGTTCGTCCACGTGCAGCGTCCTGGGCAGCACACCGTGCCGCATCGCCTGGACCATCTTGATCACACCACCGACACCTGCGGCGGCCTGGGTGTGACCGATGTTGGACTTCAGCGACCCCAACCACAACGGCCGGTCCCCAGGCCGGTCCTGCCCATAGGACGCCAACAACGCCTCGGCCTCGATCGGATCACCCAGGCTCGTCCCCGTCCCGTGCGCCTCCACCGCGTCCACGTCCCCGGGAACCAGGCCCGCGTTGGCCAACGCCGCCCGGATCACCCGCTGTTGGGATGCCCCGTTTGGAGCCGTCAGTCCGTTGCTGGCGCCATCCTGGTTGATCGCCGTTCCGCGCACCAGAGCCAGCACCTGGTGACCGTTGCGCCGGGCGTCGGACAACCGCTCCAGCGCGACCACGCCCACACCCTCGCTCCAGCCGGTCCCGTCGGCACCGGCCGCGAAAGCCTTGCACCGACCGTCCGGTGAGAGCCCTCCCTGGCGACTGAACTCCACGAAGATCCCGGGGGAGGACATGATCGTGGCGCCACCGGCCAGTGCCAGGCCGCACTCTCCGTTGCGCAGGGCCTGCACGGCCAGGTGCATCGCCACCAGCGACGACGAGCAGGCGGTGTCCACCGTGATCGCGGGCCCCTCGAACCCGAACGCGTAGGAGATGCGGCCCGAAGCCACGCTGACCGAGTTCCCGGTCAGCAGATGGCCACCGCTCGTCTGGGACGACTCGTGGAGACGCGGCCCGTATTCCTGGGCCATCGCGCCGACGAACACACCGGTGTCGCTGCCCCGCAGGACGGGGGGCGCGATTCCGCTCCGTTCCAGCACCTCCCACGAGGTCTCCAGCAGCAGCCGCTGCTGGGGGTCCATGGCCGAGGCCTCACGCGGACTGATGTCGAAGAAGGCCGGATCGAACTGGTCGGCACGGTAGAGGAAACCACCCGTACGGACGGAGGTGGTCCCCGGTGTCTGCGAGAGCGGGTCGTACAGCCGGGACTCGTCCCACCCACGGTTCCGCGGGAACTCTCCGATCGCGCTGGCACCGTCCCGGACCAGCTCCCAGAGCTTCTCGGGCGAGTCGGCGTCACCCGGATAGCGGCAGGCCATACCCACGATCGCGATGGGCTCGTCATGCGCGGCCGCCCTTCCCTCCTGGGTGGAAGTGCCGTTCGCCCGCACTTCGGTACGCAGATAACGGGTGAGCGCTTCGGGAGTGGGGTGGCTGTAGACCAGGGTTTTCGGCAGTCGGAGTCCGGTCACCGTGTTGAGGCGGTTGCGGAACTCCACCGTCATCAGCGAGTCGAATCCGAGGTCCTTGAAGGTGCGCTCCGCGGCGACCGCCTCGGACGCGGGGTACCCCAGCACCGCGAGTGCCGTCGTCCGTACCAGTTCCGCGATCGCCTGGTCTCGCTCCGCAATGGTCATGACCGCGAGGCTTTGCGCCCACGTTCCTGGCAGACCCGGTGTATCCGGTAGTTCCGCGGTGGCGTGGGACGGCGCGGGAGAGCCCTTGGCCAACTGCGCTTCAGACAGGTCAGCCCAGTAGCGTCTGCGCTGGAAGGCATAGGTGGGCAGGTCCACTCCGCGCGGAGAAAGCTCCTCGAACACGCCCTTCCAGTCCGGGGAGACGCCGCTGGTGTGGGCTATCCCCAACGCGGTGGCCAGAACCTGGCCCTCCGGCCGGTCACGGCGCTGAGCCGCGATCACCACGGGAGCGCCCGGGCCGGGTTCCGCTCCGTCTTGCCCCGCACGGTGATCGAGGACCTCATCGATATGCGAGACGAGCGCGCTGTCGGGGCCGACCTCGACGAAGGCACCCGCCCCGCGCTCCCGCAGATCGCGGACCCCATCGGCGAACCGCACGGTGCCGCGGATGTGCCGCGCCCAGTAGCCGGGGTCGGACAGCTCCCCGGCCTCGGCGACGCGGCCGGTCACGTTCGAGACCACCGGAACCAAGGGCTCGGCGTAGTCCAGCCTGGCGACCCTGGCGGTGAACTCCTCCAGGACCGCGTCCATGTGGTGGGAGTGGAACGCGTGACTGACCGTCAACCGCCGCGTCCTGCACCCGGACCCCGACAACTCCGCGACCACCCGCTCAACGGCCTCAGTATCACCCGAGACCACCACCGCATCCGGAGCATTGACCGCCGCCACACCCACAACACCGGCCACTCCCAGAGCGTCAATGACCTCGGTGACACGCTCCTCGGTCGCACCGACGGCCGCCATCGCACCACCGCGCCGCGCCGAGGACATCAACCGCGCACGCGCCGCCACCAGGAACGCCGCGTCCTCCAACGACAACACCCCGGCCACATGAGCCGCGGTGACCTCCCCGATCGAATGCCCGATCAGATAGTCCGGAACGATCCCCAGATGAGTCAGGAGGCGGTACAGAGCCGTCTCGAACGCGAACAACGCGGGCTGCGTAAAGAGGGTTTCGTCCAACAACCCCGCCCATTCAGAACCCGCGGGCGCGAACATCACCTCACGCAACGGAGCCCGAAGTGTCACCCCCTGCCCGGCCAGACACGCGTCCAACCGCCCGCACACCTCGTCCAGAGCCTTAGCGAAAACCGGATAGGCGGCATACAACTCACGCCCCATCCCGGCACGCTGAGCACCCTGACCGGTGAACACGAAGGCCAGGCCACCGCCGTCCGAAACCGTGCCCTCCACCAGGTTGGCGGCGGGGGTTCCACCGGCCAGAGCATCCAGGCCGACCAGTGCCTCCTCCTGCGTGGTTCCGGTCACCGCCGCCCGGTGCTCGTGGTGGACGCGCGTGGTCGCCAGTGCATGGCCCACGTCCGCCAACTCCAGGCCCGGATTGGCGCGCACGTGCTCGGCCAACCGACCCGCCTGAGCCCGCAACGCCTCTGCCGACCGGCCTGACACCACCCACGGCACGGGACGGCCGAGCACCGGTGCGGCTGGAGAGCGGTCCTTCGCGTCGGTGTCGTCGGTGTCCACCGACGATCCGAGCGGCGGATCGGAGAGGACGACATGGCAGTTCGTCCCTCCCATGCCGAAGGAGCTGACTCCGGCCACACGCGGTGAGTCGTGCCGAGGCCAGGAGGCCAACTCCTGTTGGACACGAAGTCTCAGGGCAGCCAGGTCGATCTCGGGGTTGGGAGCCGCGAAGTTGAGGCTGGGAGGCAGTTCTCCGTGTTCGAGACTGAGCACCGTCTTGAGCAGGCCGGCGATGCCCGCGGCTGCTTCCAGGTGTCCGATGTTGGTCTTGACCGAACCGACAGCCAGTGCGGACCCCGACGGGCGCTCGCTGCCCAGCGCCGCTCCGAGGGCGGTCGCCTCGATGGGGTCTCCCACACGGGTGCCGGTCCCGTGCAGTTCGACGTAGTGGGCCTTCGCGGGGTCCATACCCGCGTTCTGCCATGCGGAGCGAATGACCTGTGCCTGTGCCTGGGAGCTGGGGACCGTGAGCCCCGGGGTGGCGCCGTCGTTGTTGACGGCGCTTCCCCGGATCACGGCGTGGACCGGGTCTCCGTCGGCGACGGCTTGGGAGAGGAGTTTGAGGACGACGGCACCGCCGCCCTCCCCCCGCACGAAGCCGTTGGCGCGCGAGTCGAAGGTGAAGCAGCGGTCGTCGGGGGAAAGGCCGCCGAAAGCAGCGGCGCTCGCGGTACTCGCGGGGTCCAGGATCAGGTTCACACCGCCGGCGACGGCCAGCGCGGACTCTCCCCTGCGCAGGCTCTCGCAGGCGGTGTGCACCGCCACCAGGGAAGACGACTGTGCCGTGTCCACCGTGATGCTCGGCCCCTGCAAGCCGAGCGTGTAGGACACCCGGTTCGCGATGATGCTCCGGTTGGTGCCCGTCATCGTGTGCTGGGTGAACGATCCGTCGCCGCCCCGGTGGAGAAGGTTCGCGTAGTCGTTCCAGGTGACTCCGACGAAGACACCGGTCCGACTGCCCTCAAGGGTGTCCGGAGCCGTGCGGGCGTCTTCGAGGGCTTCCCAGACCAACTCCAGCATGAGTCTTTGCTGCGGGTCCATGACCACGGCTTCACGCGGCGAAACGCCGAAGAAGTCGGCGTCGAAGCCGTCGACCTGTTCGAGGAAGCCGCCCCGGCGGACACCGGAGGTGTCACCGCTCTCCCCTTCGCGTCCTTCCTCCGCCGCAGGCAGGAGCGACTCCCTCCCAGCGGGGAAGTCATCGACGGCGTTCCCGCCCTCACGTAGCAGGCGCCAGAAGGCAGCGGGACCGTCGGCCTTCGGGAAGCGACACGAAAGCCCGATGATCGCTACGGGATCACATGAACCGTCACCGAAGGCAACGGCGGGATCGAGTTCGCCATATGACGTGCTCCGCATTGCTCTCGACCTTCCCCCGGTGTTAGCACCTTGCGCAGGAGGCACGCATGTCCACCATGCGCCGCGTCCTTCCCGAGGCAACTTACTGACGGCGGCTAACGAGAGTCTTGAACGGCTCTAAAATAAGCCTTGCGAGAGTGTGTGTTCCCAGCGCACCGGACCCGGAAGGACTTTTTTTCCTGGCGATGGGCAAGAACTCAGGTCAATACCGGGCAGAGGACATGGCGGTGGCGGGACGGCCTGCCGCAACGCGCCAAATCACCAGGGGTAACTCAAATTTTCATCCCGGCGACTTGCGCACATAGTGCGTCCACATCATCGTTGCGCTATTCTTCCCAACTCCTTCTGCGCCATTGACGCGATGTCAGCCATGTGATCACCCAGGTAGAAGTGGCCTCCGGAGAACATCTGGAAGGCGAACGCGGATTCCGTGTGCGTTCTCCAGGCCTCGATGTCCCGCACGCTCACCAGCGGGTCCCTCTCACCGACCATCGCGGTGATGGGCGCGCGCACACGGGCGCCGGGGTCGGGAACATAGGTCTCCAGAGCGTTGTAGTCCGCGCGGAGCGCGGGCAGGATCAACGCGCGAAGACCTGGATCCCGCAGCAGGCTTTGCTGGTACCGCACCCCGTTCAACCTGCCGACCTCGGCGAGGAGCAGGCGGTCGGTCCACTTGTGCGGAGGGCGGGGCCTGTGCCGGGAAGGTGCCAGGCGCCCCGAGAGGAAGAGTGAGACCGGAGCAGGTCCGCCATCGGCTTCCAGACGGCACGCGACCTCGAAGGCCACGGTCGCCCCCATGCTGTGTCCGAAGAAGGCGAAGGGGAGATCGGCCGCCGTACGACGCACGTGGGGAGTGATCTCGTCGGCCAGTTTCTCGATGTCGTCGATCGGCTCCTCCGTGTAGCGCTCCTGTCGCCCCGGGTACTGCACGGTGAGGGCTTCGTATTCCGGTGCGAGCTCGGCGGAGAGCGGATGGAAATAGCTGGCCGCGCCCCCCGCATGCGGAAAGCAGACCAACCGTGCGGTTGCGTTGGGTGCCGGTGCCAGACGCGCGATCCATGCGGTGTCGTCCACAGTCGTCCTCCTCATAATCCCTGGTGACAGGAAAACCCGTTCTCCGACCACTCGGTGAGACGCGACCGGAGCGGTTCGCAGGGACAACAGAAACTGGGAAAGGAGTCCTCAGTGTAACCTCAGGACCACTTGGACAGCGGTGTGAGCACTCCTGCAACCTTGGATTAGACAGCAGGAGGGAATGGGCCAAACCCTTCTCTGATCGCCGCAGGCTGCGACTTTAGAGAGATTTTAGAGCTCATCTCAAAAGTCATCAGCATGCTTGGCCAGGCGTTTGTAGCAGATGAGGATGCAGGCGATGCCGAGCATGGCCAGGAAGCTGGCGGCCTTGCGCTCCCAGCGCACGTTCAGCCTCCGGTAGGAACCCAGCCAGGAGATCGAGCGCTCGACCTTGTACTGGTGCTGTCCCAGCCGTTGGCAGCGGAGATCGCGCAGACCAGCGGCAACCCTTGGTTGCCGCACGGCAGATGGAGTGTGGAGCCGGGTTTGCCTTGGTCAGTGGGGTTTGGCCCCGTGTTCTCCCCCCTCTCCTGGCGAGGATCGTCTGGGAGTCGACACCGGAGGCCTGGACGAACAGCACCGTGGTCAGCACAGCTCCTTGGTCCACGCGAGGACGACCGGTCTTCGGCGCTGGAGGCAGCAGCGGCTGGCCGATCTCCCAGAGCCCGTCGGGCAACACATCGCTCACAGCACGTGACCGTGTCATGCGCGAGGCTGCCTCTCAGGGCTCTTGAGACGAGCTCCAAGCGTTGTTCCTTACGTGCTCAAGCAACTGCTCCAGACATGACAAACGGTCTCGGGGGCCCTACCGGTCCCGAATGAACCCCGCACAAGTACGGCATGCGGACTTTGCGACACAGCCAGCTATCGCAATTCGATATCGGATTGGGGATATACAGTGACCCAGAGCGAGGCCGAGAGGACAGGTATGCGGGACTTCATCCGGGGAGCGATACGGCTGCACATCCTCCACCACGCCGCCGAGGAGGAGATCCACGGCGCGTGGATGACGCGGGAGCTGGCCACGCACGGATACGACATCAGCCCCGGAACCCTCTACCCCACCCTGCACCGCTTGGAGTCCGACGGCCTGCTGACCTCGCGTCAGCACGTCGTGGACGGTCGCACCCGCCGCCTCTACCGGGCCACCGAGGCGGGCAGACGCGTCCTGGCCGCAGACCGCGCCGCGCTGCGCGAACTGGCGCGCGAGGTGCTCGGCGAAGACCTCCCAGGTGGCGAGAGGACGTCCGGGTACGGCAAAGAAGCAACGTGACAGGGATTGACGCGTCATCCTCTCTGGTGGCGGCCAAGGCATCGGATCCCGATATCGGAATCCGATCTGTGTGGGCACGTACGGCTCCGCGCACCCGACCGCCGTGATGAGGGGGCGACGATGAGTCAGCGGTTTGCCGAGAACGACCCTCGCCACCACACGACACAGGTCCGCGAGAGGTTCGATGACCTGGCGCGGCACCCGCGCGAGGACGTGGGGAAGGTCGACGACCCGCGCGCCCGCGCACTGTTCGAGACCAGCGCGGAGGTGCTGGACGGATTGTCGAGAGCCTTCACCCACTTCGAGCAGGAGAGCGAGCCCGCCTGGCGCAGGTGACAGACCGGAGTGGTCGTTCAGGGGCCAGGCGATCACGTGGCCCGGCGTGCTCCACGGGGTCTCTCCCCCGTGTCGTCTGCCGTATCGTGCCAGGGCGGGGGTGGGTACGCACTGTCACGGCGACGCCGGGGGACACCGCGGCCGGGACGACCGTCGCGCCTGCACAGGCCAGGAGCAAGGCCGTCGGCGAGGGGCGCGTTGACGCGCCCGTCACCGCTCCTCATCATCGGCCGCGGAGCAGGGGGAACGAACTGGGCGGGAGTCGGACATGAACCCGTTGGACGCCATCACCGCCGGTACCCCGCTCAGCTATCTGATGCTCATCGCCTGCCTGGCCGGCTCGGCCGTGTTCCCGCCGCTGCCCAGCGAAGCGGCGATCTTCACCGCCGGGGCCCTGGCCGGGGCCGGACGCCTGAACGTTATCGCGGTGGCCCTGTGCGGCGCGGTCGGCTCCATGCTGGGCGACGGCACCGGCTACCTGGTCGGGCGCCTGTTCGGCCAGCGCGCACTGGCAGGGTTGCGGCGTCGCGAGCGGGGTGGCAGAGCCGCGGAGTGGGCGCGCGGCCGCATCGAGCGCTACGGCGGCCCCGGTATCGCCGTGTCCCGGTTCGTTCCCGGAGGTCAGAGCGCCTTCAGTATCACGGCGGGCACGCTGACCTATCCCCTGCGCCGTTATGTCCTCTACTCGGCCCTGGGCGCCTGCCTGTGGGCGGTCTACGGCACCCTGGTCGGCGTGCTCGGCGGGAGCGCGCTGGCCGCGGGCAACTGGATCGGCGTGGTCCTGGCGGTCCTGGCGGTGGTACTGATCGTCACCGCGCCCCGTTTGCTAAGGCGGCGGAGGCAGCGCGCTTCCACCCTCCAGAGCCACGGCCAGGACTGCTGAACGCCTGCGGCCGTCTACCGCGCGGCGCGGCTCCACGGGCCGGTACCCGTCCGCCGGGATCCCCCGGGTAAGGGAGCGGGACAGCGCGCTGCGTGGGCGGGGGCCCGGCCGACCACGGGGCGCTCACAGGACGAGGAACCCGACCGTGCTGGCTCCCAGGACCACCGCCCAGGCCGGAGCCCGCCACACCGCCAGGGCCACGAACGCGACGGCGGCCACGGCCATCGTCGCGGGTGAGACCACGCCCTGGACGAAGACCGGGTCGTACAGGGCGGCCCCCAGGATCCCCACCACCGCCGCGCCCGCCCCGGCCACCGCGCGCCGCGCACGGGGTGCGGCGCGCAACTGTTCCCAGAACGGCAGCGCGCCCACGATCAGCAGGGCCGAGGGCAGGAAGACGGCGGCGAGGGCGATCGCCGCGCCCAACAGCGGGCTCCCGGCCACGGGCATCAGCGCGCCCAGGTAGGCGGAGAAGTTGACTTCCTCCCCCTCCTCAAAGGAGGGGCATT
>NZ_CBDRFA010000107.1:0-26339 GCF_965343085.1 Nocardiopsis synnemataformans
TGGGCGGTGGCGGTTCCCCCCCCCCCGCCCTTCACCCCGAGGAGCACCATGGCCGAGAGCGGCGTCGTGGTCGTCGACAAGCCCGCCGACTGGACCTCGCACGACGTGGTCGCCAGGACGCGCGGTCTCGCGCGCACCCGCAGGGTCGGCCACGCGGGCACCCTGGACCCGATGGCCACCGGTGTCCTGGTGCTGGGCATCGAGAAGGGCACCAAGCTCCTGGGCCACCTGACCCTGACCGAGAAGGTCTACGAGGCCACGATCCGCCTCGGCCTGACGACCAGCACCGACGACGCCGAGGGCGAGCCCCTCGTGCGCACGGACGCCTCCGGGGTCCGCGAGGAGGCCGTGCGCGCCGCCGTGGACAGGCTCACGGGGCAGATCCAGCAGGTTCCGCCCCAGGTCAGCGCGATCAAGGTGGACGGCAAGCGCGCCTACAAGTCGGCACGTGAGGGCAAGGAGGTGGCCCTCAAGGCCCGCACGGTCACCGTCGCGGAGTTCACGGTCACCGACGTGCGCCGGATCCCCGAGGCCGACGGGGGGTTCGTGGACGTGGACGCCGTCGTCACCTGCTCCAGCGGCACCTACATCCGTTCGCTGGCCCGCGACATGGGCGCCGACCTGGGCGTGGGCGGGCACCTGACGGCGCTGCGGCGCACCAGGGTGGGCCCCTACGACCTGTCCCGGGCGCGCACGCTGGACGAGCTGGCCGAGGAGTTCACGCAGGTCCCGCTCGCCGAGGCCGTCGCCGCGGCCTTCCCGGCGCGCGCCCTGAGCGAGGAAGAGGAGCAGCGGATCCGGCACGGCAACCGGATCGACCCGGACGGGTCCGGGCACGGCCCGGTCGGCCTCTTCGCCCCGGACGGCCGCGTCGTCGCCCTGGGGGAGAACCGCCGGGACCACATGAAGCCCGTGGTGGTCTTCGAACCCGCCTGACCCCGCGCGGACCCGTCCGGTCAGGCGGTTCCGAGGAACCGGGCGAGGGCCGCGGTCAGCTCGCCGGGGCGCTCCACGGACGGCAGGTGGCCGGTGTCGGGCATCTCCAGCAGCCTCGCCCCGGGCACGCCCTCGGCGTACAGGTCCGCGACCTCCCGCACCTGCGCGATCTCCGACAGCCCCTTCACCACCAGCGTCGGCACGGCGATCTCGCCCAGACGGTCGTTGGCGGGCCGCTCCGGCCAGCGGGTGCTGCGGACCGGCCCGGACCACTCGCGGGCGAACAGCTCGCGCAGCATGAGCAGCACCAGGTCCCAGGCCTCCGGCGAGACGTCCTCTGGCACCCGCCCGGGGCCCAGCACCATGAACCGGGCCTGGGCCTCGGCCATCGCCGCGACGTCCCCGGGGTCGGGATCGGCGCGTCCCGCCCGGTACACCTCCAGGCGCTCGTGGGGGACGGCGCCCAGCACCATCTTGCGCGCCTCGCGTACGAAGACCTCCGGCCACTCGTGCCCCGACATCCCCGGGCACACCAGGGCCAGGGCCTCCACCCGCTCCGGGGCGGCCAGCGCCGTGTCCGCGCAGTAGGCGCCGCCGTAGGAGGCGCCGACCAGGGTCGCCCGGTCGATCTCCAGGGCGTCCATCAAGGCCAGCAGGTCCTCGTGGTGGTCGGTGGGGCCCTCGTGGTCGGCCGAGCCGCCGTGGCCGCGCCAGTCGTAGCGGACCACCCGGTGGGTCTTCGCGAACTCGGTGAACTGGTGGTCCCACATGCGCCGGTCGGCCACACCGGCGTGCACGAAAACGATCGCGGGACCGGAACCGGCCTCGTCGTACGCCAGTCGGGTCGTACCCGTGTCGATCATCGCCATCGGTGCACGGTAACCGCCCCGCGGACGTGTGCCAACCCGGTCCCGCCGCGGGCGGAGCGGCCGGGCGCGCGCACCGGCCTCAGCCGCGGCGGTGCCCGGCGTCCTCCAGTTCCTCCCGGACGACGCGGCTTCTCCCGGCCACCACGCAAAGAGAACGAGCTGTCGTGAATTGTGTACAACCAACGATGTCGTTGGCTAGAATTCAAGCCATGACGACGCTTCCGCTGGCCGAGGCCAGAAACAACCTGTCCAAGATCGTCGACGAGGTGGAGAGAACCCACGACGCGATCACCATCACCCGCAACGGTCGGCCCAGCGCTGTGGTGATCTCCGTGGACGACTACGAGTCGATGACGGAGACATTCGCCCTTCTGGACAGTCCGGAAGAGCAGGCGAGCCTGGCTCAGGCGAAGGAGGAGTACGAACGCGGAGACGTGGTCACCGGTGACGAGATGGCCGAGCTCATGCGCGAACGGACGCGCCGGGAGACGGGGACGTGAGCGAGCAGTACGAGATCGTCCTGACCCGTACCGCGCGTCGTGCCTTGTGCGAGACGTTGCCTGACAAGGTGGCGACGGCAGCATGGGAGCTGATCCGGGGAGACCTCAGAGAGAACCCTCGGAGGGTGGGGAAAAGGCTCAACCCTCCCTACGGTCAGGACTGGGTCGCCCGCCGTGCCACCTACAGAATCCGGTTCGGCATAGACGACGACAAGAACGTCATCGTCATCTATGACATCCGAGGCCGGGCTGACGCCTACCACTACTCGGGAAGGCGCTGACCTTCGAGAGCTCCTGAGGTGGTGGCCCGACGTGTGCCGGGCCACACACCCCTTGTGTCGGTGGGGGACCCGCGGACGTGGCACCCTTGGTTCGTGCGGAACCCGGACACGCTGGGCGTGGCGGGGTCCGCGCGGACCACGAGGAGCGACGAGCAGGGGAGCCGGACGTGCGGCGATGGGACGGGCTGGAGGGCGTTCCCTCCGGGTGGGGGCGCTCCGTGGTGGCGGTCGGCGTGTTCGACGGGGTGCACCGTGGCCACCAGGCCATCCTGGAGAGCGCGGTCGGGCACGGGCGCGAGCTCGGCCTCCCGGTGGCCGTGGTGACCTTCGACCCCCACCCCCAGACGGTGCTGCGCGGTACCACACCGCCGGTGCTCACGCCCCTGGAGCGGCGGGTGGAGCTGCTGGCCGGGTACGGCGCCGACGCCGTGTGCGTCCTGCCCTTCACCAAGGACCTGTCCTCCCTGACCCCGGAGGAGTTCGTCCAGCGCGTCCTGGTCGACCGCCTGCACGCCGCGGCCGTGGTCGTGGGCGAGGACTTCCGCTTCGGCCACCGCGCCACGGGCGACGTCGCCGCGCTGGCCACGCTGGGCGCCGAGTACGGCTTCACCGCCGACGGGGTCGCGCTGGTCGCGGACGGCGACACCATCACCTCCACGCGCGTGCGCGGGCTGCTCGCCGAGGGCGACGTGGCCGGGGCCGCCGAGCTGCTGGGCCGCCCGCACCGGGTCGGGGGCGAGGTCGTGCACGGCGCCGCGCGCGGCCGCGAGCTGCTGGGCTTCCCCACCGCCAACATGGACCTGCTCCCCGACACCGCCGTCCCCGGCGACGGCGTCTACGCGGGCTGGCTCCACCGCTCCGAGCCCGCCCCCGGGCAGGAGTCGCGCTGGCCCGCCGCCATCTCCGTGGGCAGCAACCCCACGTTCGACGGTGCCGAGCGCACGGTGGAGGCCTACGCCCTGGACCGCGACGACCTGGACCTGTACGGACTGCGCATGACGGTGGACTTCACGGTGCACATCCGAGGTCAGGAGCGCTTCGACAGTATCGACGAGCTGATCGTCGCCATGCGCCGCGACGTCGACCGCTGCCGCGAGGTCCTGCGCGCCGGTTAGGGGGCGGGGGAGACCCGACCCACGCCCGGCCACGGCCCGCCACCTCGCGGTCTGCGGTAAGGTGATCGTTGTCCACGTGTGCCCACGGCCGGTCGCCTCCGCGCGTACCGTCGCCGGGGGAGCGCGGCGCACCCACGCCGTCGGCGGCGGGCCGCGCACCACACGCGACGGTGACTGTTCGTACGCGCGGTCACCGCGTCTGATCCCGGTCACGCACCGGGTTCCACACCGCGTACCGACTTTCTAGCGAAGGAGCGTCGTGTCGATCGACACCGCCACCAAAGAGAAGATCATCGCCGAGTACGCCACCGGCGAGGGTGACACCGGTTCCCCCGAGGTCCAGGTCGCGCTGCTCACCCACCGCATCACCGAGCTGACCGAGCACCTCAAGGTGCACAAGCACGACCACCACAGCCGCCGGGGCCTGCTGCTGATGGTCGGCCGTCGCAAGCGTCTGCTCAATTACGTGGCCAAGCAGGACATCACCCGCTACCGCTCGCTGATCGGGCGCCTGGGTCTGCGTCGCTAGGAGCGTCTTCGGCGGCGCCCTCGGCGCTCGCTTCGCTCCGCCCCGTTCGGGGCGCCGCGGTACCGGGTTCTCCGCCCGTGCCCGGCCCGTTCCTCGCTGGCGGCCCGGCTCGTGCGATCCGGTGCGCCCCGAACCGGCGGGAGTGGCTTCGGCGGCTCCCGCTTTGTTAGTAAGGTGTGACGCGACGGTGGTCACACACCACCGTCCACCCTAATTCCACAGTGAGAACCACCCGCTCCCCACCCCGGAACAGAGTCGGGGCCGGTCCTCGGTAGTGGTCCCCGGACATTCCCGCGAGGGTATGCCGTGGGCTTCGATCGATGACCGGCCGTCATCAACTCCGGGGCACGGACGCGGGAAGAGAACCACCAGCGCCGGCACATCTTCCGTGCCCGGCGCCACGAACGCGAACACGTGTAGTAGGAGGTCGCCCATGGAGGGCGTGTACTCGGCCGAAGCCGTCATCGACAACGGCTCCTTCGGCACCCGCACCATCCGCTTCGAGACCGGTCGCCTGGCCCGCCAGGCCGCCGGATCGGCCACGGTGTACCTGGACGACGAGACCGTCGTCCTGTCCGCCACCACCGCCTCGAAGCGCCCCAAGGACAACCTCGACTTCTTCCCCCTGACGGTGGACGTCGAGGAGCGCATGTACGCCGCGGGCCGCATCCCCGGTTCCTTCTTCCGGCGTGAGGGCCGTCCCTCCGAGGACGCCATCCTCACCTGCCGCCTGATCGACCGGCCGCTGCGCCCGTCGTTCCGCAAGGGCCTGCGCAACGAGATCCAGATCGTCGAGACGATCCTGGCCCTGCACCCCGAGCACCTGTACGACGTCGTCGCCATCAACGCGGCCTCGATGTCCACCCAGATCTCGGGGATCCCCTTCTCCGGCCCGATCGGCGGCGTGCGCGTCGCCCTCATCGACGGCCAGTGGGTGGGCTTCCCGACCCACGCCGAGCTGGAGAACGCCACCTTCGACATGGTGGTCGCCGGTCGCGTCCTGGAGGACGGCGACGTCGCCATCATGATGGTGGAGGCCGAGTCCACGGTCCGCACCCTCAAGCTGGTCGCCGAGGGGGCCGTCGGCCCCAACGAGCAGACCGTCGCCGAGGGCCTGGAGGCCGCCAAGCCCTTCATCAAGGTCCTGTGCAAGGCCCAGCAGGCCGTCGCCGACCAGGCCAGCCGCGAGCAGGGCGAGTTCCCGATCTTCCTCGACTACGAGGACGACGCGTACGCCGCCGTCGAGGGCGCCGTCCGTGAGGAGCTGTCCAAGGCGCTCACCATCGCGGACAAGCAGGACCGCGAGAGCGAGCTGGACCGCGTCAAGGCCTCGGCCGCCGAGAAGCTCGCCGAGGACTTCGAGGGCCGCGAGAAGGAGGTCGGCGCCGCCTTCCGCTCCCTGAGCAAGCAGCTCATGCGCGAGCGCGTGCTGCGCGACGGGATCCGCATCGACGGCCGCGGGCCCAAGGACATCCGTCAGCTGAGCGCCGAGGTCGGCATCCTGCCGCGGGTGCACGGCTCGGCCCTCTTCGAGCGCGGCGAGACCCAGATCATGGGTGTCACCACGCTCAACATGCTGCGCATGGAGCAGATGGTTGACACGCTCAACCCGGACAAGACCAAGCGCTACATGCACAACTACAACTTCCCGCCCTACTCCACCGGTGAGACCGGCCGGGTGGGTTCGCCCAAGCGGCGCGAGATCGGGCACGGCGCCCTCGCCGAGCGCGCCCTGCTCCCGGTCCTGCCCGCCCGCGAGGAGTTCCCCTACGCCATCCGGCAGGTGTCGGAGGCCCTGGGCTCCAACGGCTCCACCTCGATGGGTTCGGTCTGCGCCTCCACCATGTCCCTGATGGCGGCCGGCGTGCCCCTCAAGGAGATGGTGTCGGGCATCGCCATGGGCCTGATCAGCGAGGGCGACGAGTTCGTCACCCTCACCGACATCCTGGGCGCCGAGGACGCGTTCGGCGACATGGACTTCAAGGTCGCCGGTACCCGTGACCTCATCACGGCCCTTCAGCTGGACACCAAGCTCGACGGCATCCCCGCCGAGCAGCTGGCGCTCGCGCTCCAGCAGGCCCGCGGCGCCCGCCTGGCCATCCTCGACGTCATGCAGGAGGCCATCGAGCGTCCGGCCGAGATGAGCCCGAACGCTCCGCGCATCCTCACCGTCAAGGTTCCGGTGGAGAAGATCGGCGAGGTCATCGGCCCCAAGGGCAAGATGATCAACTCGATCCAGGACGACACCGGCGCCGAGATCACCATCGAGGACGACGGCACGATCTACATCGGCGCCACCGACGGCCCCTCCGCCGAGGCCGCGCGGGACACGATCAACCAGATCGCCAACCCGACGATGCCCGAGGTCGGCGACCGCTACCTGGGCACCGTCGTCAAGACGACCACGTTCGGCGCGTTCGTGTCGCTGCTGCCCGGCAAGGACGGCCTGCTGCACATCTCGCAGATCCGCAAGCTGCACGGCGGCAAGCGGATCGAGAACCTCGACGACGTGATCAGCATCGGCGAGAAGATCCAGGTCGAGATCCGCGAGATCGACGACCGCGGCAAGCTGTCGCTGGCCCCGGTCGAGGTCGTGGAGGCCGAGGCGGCCCAGGCCGCCCCGGCGGCTCCCGCGGCCGAGGACGAGGACTCCTCGGCCGAGGACGACGGCGATGACAGGAACGGCGGGGACGCCCCGCGCCGTCGCCGCCGCCGCAGCTCGGGCGGGCGCTCGGAGAACACCTGATCCTGACCGACGCCGGGGCGGTCGCACCTTGGGTGCGGCCGCCCCGGCGCGTATCCTCGGCCGGAACCGCCGGGTGGACCGGCCGCCGACGTCCCGACGAAGAAGAAGGATCCATGAGCTCTGTCCCCATCGCCGCCGAGCAGGAGCCGGGCACGACCGTGACGCTGCTGGAGCCGGACGGCGGTACCGGACTGGTGCGCCGCACGGTGCTGCCCGGCGGCCTGCGCGTGGTCACCGAGGCCGTGCCGGGCGTGCGCTCCGCCGCGTTCGGGATCTCGGCGACCACGGGTTCCCGTGACGAGGACTCCGCGCACGCGGGTTCGGCGCACTTCCTGGAGCACCTGCTGTTCAAGGGGACCAAGGAGCGCTCGGCGCTGGAGATCTCCGCGCTGCTGGACGGTGTGGGCGCCGACCACAACGCCTACACCACCAAGGAGCACACCTGCTACTACGCGAAGGTGCTCGACCGCGACCTGCCGCTGGCCGTCGACGTCGTCGGTGACATGGTGGCCAACTCGGTGCTCGACGAGGGCGAGGTGGAGACCGAGCGGGGCGTGATCCTGGAGGAGATCGCCATGTACGAGGACGAGCCCGCCGACCTGGTGGACGACGTCTTCGCGGCGCACTTCTTCGGCGACACGCCGCTGGGCCGACCGATCCTGGGCACCACCGACACCATCGAGGCGCTCTCCCGCGACCGCATCGCCGAGCAGTACCGCGACGCCTACGTGCCCGGTGAGCTGATCGTGACCGCCGCGGGCAGCCTGGACCACGACCGGGTGGTGGAGCAGGTCCGCAGGCTGTTCGCCGAGCACTCGGCCGCCGCGGGGGACGCCCGCCCCGCGCGCCCCCGCATCGGCGGCCCTCCGGTCGCCACCCACGGCGGCACGGTGGTGCAGCCGCGCGAGACCGAGCAGGCGCACATCATCCTGGGGTCGGAGGGGCTGCGACGCACCGACCCGCGGTGGTACGCGCTGCGGCTGCTCAGCGCCGCCCTGGGCGGCGGGATGTCCTCCCGCCTGTTCCAGGAGGTGCGCGAGAAGCGCGGCCTGGCCTACGCGGTGCACGCCTACAACGCCGACTACGCCGACACCGGCAGCTTCCAGATCTACGCGGGCTGCCTGCCGGAGAAGGCCGACGAGGTCATCGGGGTGTGCCGCGAGGAACTGGCGAAGGTGGCCGCCTCGGGCATCACCGAGGAGGAGCTGACCCGCGCCAAGGGCCAGATCCAGGGATCGCTGGTGCTGGGCAGCGAGGGCACCAACGCGCGGATGGGGCGGCTGCTCTCGCACGAGCTGCACCGGCCCGGCCACTACTCGATCGACGAGAGCCTGGCGCTGTTCGACGCGGTGACCGGCGCGGAGGTGGCCGAGGTGGCCGCCGACCTGCTGTCGCGGCCGCGCGCGCTGGCTGTGATCGGCCCCTACGCGGCCGACAGGGTCTTCTGACCGGCTGACCGGCTGACCGGCTGACCGGAGATGTTGCCGGTGTGACGCATGGGGTTTTGACCTGCGTCTTGGCGAGGTTGGACGTTCGAGGCTCGCTATAGGTACAAGATCACGGTGTGTGGGACGGGCCTGTGGGCCCTCCCCGGTCACCGCGCTCCGGAAGCCCTCTCATCCGAGGCCCCGGGCCGCCCGCGCACGCGGAGCGGCCCGGGGCCTCGGCGCGTTCCGCCCTCAGGCGGTGAGCCCGCGCACCAGATCGCCGCGGGCCCGGGCGACCCGCGAGCGGATCGTGCCCACGGGCACGTCCATCAGCCGGGCGGCCTCGGCGTAGGACAGGCCCTCCACCTGGGTGAGGACGAACGCCTGCCGCCGCTCGGCCGCGAGGCCGTCCAGCAGGCAGAGCAGGGCCACGTGCTCGTCGAACCGGACGGTCCGGGCGGGCAGCAGGTCCCAGTCGGCGGGGTGCACGCAGTCGGGGCGGGCCGCGTCGCGGCGGTAGCGGTCGGCGACGGTGTTGCGGGCGATGGCCAGCAGCCAGGTCCGCGCCGGGGCGCGCCCGGCGAACCGCGGCAGGCCGCGCAGGGCCCGCAGGTAGGTCTCCTGGCTGAGCTCCTCGACGCGATCGGGGTGGACCCTGCGGGCGATGTAGCGGGCGACGTCGGGGCGGGTGCGCCGGACGAACGCGTCGAGCGCGGCGGCCGAGCCCTCGCGTGCGGCGAGCGCCAGCCGGTCGAGTTCGCCGTCCCGTTCACGGTGGCGCTCGTCCGCGTGCGGGGACTCCTCCGAACGGGTTGGCCCCTCCGGGCCGGTTGGTTCCTCCGGGCGAGCGGACTCCTCTGAGCGGGTGGGCTTCTGCGGGCGAGCGGGTCCCTCCGCGCGGGTGGGCCTCTCCCGGTGTGTGGGCTCCTCCGCTTCGCCCGGCGCGGGCGACCGTTGCGGGTCGGTGCGGTGGTCGCGCCACGAGCGGCGCGCCGGGCGGTCGGGGTGGGAGCGGCGCGCCCGTGTCGGACGCTGTTCCTGGAAGACGGTGTCGGTGGGCATCGGTGCTCCGGGGTCCGGCGTGCACCAGCGGCCCGGCGGCCGGTGGCCTCGGGCGGTGGTGCGCGCGGTGACGGGAGCGTGCGCGGCCGGTCCCCGGCAGGGGGACCGGACCCGGGCACGCGGGGACCGGACGCGCCTCCGGACGCCCGCGCGGGACGCGGCGGTGCGGAGGTCGCGGCGGGGAGGTGCTGACCCGGACACCCGTGTCCGCTCGGGCGGAGCCGAGGCCGCGCGGCCGGTCCCCCCGTGGGCACGGCGCGGCGCGAGGACAGCTCAGGGCTGGTCCTCGCGGACGTCACCGTCGCGGTGGGAGGCGGCCCGGGAGCGCGGGCGCGGGGTAGGGCTCGGGTCAGCGACCCGGGGCGTGTTCGTGGACGCCGACCGCCGCGCGGCGGTGCGGGTGCCGGTCGAACACGGCCTGCGCCGCGGGCGGTCCCCTCAGAACCAGGCTGTGCCGGAGGTAGGGCGCGGCCGGGGCGGGTGTCTCGCGCTCGGGAAGCGGGGCCGAGGGCACCCGCTCGGGTACCAGCCGCGGGACCGCGAGCACCAGGACGGGCAGCAGCGCGGCGGCGGCCAGGCGCAGGTAGGCGAAGAGCGCCGCCTCGCCCTGGCGCAGCCACCAGGCGCACACGGCGCCCGCCACGAGGTGGGCGACGAGCATCTCGGCGCCGCCCGAGGCGGCCTCCACGGAAGCGGGATCGGCCGCGTGGGCGCCGTGGGCGCCGTGGGCGCCCGCCGCCTGGGCCATGGAGAACACCAGGTGCAGAGCCAGCTGGCCCCACGCCATCCATCCGGCGATCGCGCCGAGTCCGCGTTCGCGGCCGGTCGCGGCCCAGGCGGAGGCGTAGACCAGGGCGGCGCCGACGAGCAGCCCGCCCAGCGGGACGGCGTGCTCGGAGGACAGCGCGTGGCCGCCCACGGACACGGCGGAGCACACCGAGGCGAACACCCCGGCGCGGGCCGCGCGCAGGGGTGGCCGCTCCGTCATGGGTTCATCGTCGCACCCGTTCCGGGGCCCCGCCCAGGGGGGTGGGTCGACCCGCGGACCGTGTTCGCGGGAGGAGGCGCTCCCTCCCCTCGTGCGGTCCCGGCGGTCGGATCCGGCCGCCGGGGCCGAAGCCTCATCCCTCCAGCAGGGCCTGCCCCACGTACCCTCCCTCCGCGCAGCCCGGCGGGACGGCGAACACCGCCGAGCCCACGGCGGTCACCCACTCGTTGAGCAGGTCCAACTCGTCCAGGCGCCGCTGGATGGGCACGAACTGGCGCAGCGGGTCGGCCTGGAAGGAGGCGAACAGCAGCCCCGCCTCCTCACCGCCGGAGCCGCGCTCGTCGTAGTTGTAGGCGCGCCGGAAGATCCGCTGGTCCGGGTCGTCGGTGCGGGCCCGCCGGATGTGGGCGAAGTTCGCGATGACGGTCAGCCCGGAGCCGTCCGTGGCCTCCAGGTCCGCCTCGTCGTGCTCCTCGGCACCGGTCAGCGGCGCGCCGTTGTCCAGGCGGCGGCCGATGACCGCCTCCCGGGCGGGCCGGTCCAGCTCGTCCCAGGTGTCCAGGTGGGTGGCGATGCGGCGCAGCACCAGGCCCGTGCCTCCCCTGAGCCACCGCGGTGGGTCTCCGCCCCACACCAGACGGTCGAAGTCCCCGGTTCCCGGCGCGGGGTTGACGGTCCCGTCCACCTGCCCCATCAGGTTGCGCATGCTGGTGCCCTCGGGCTGGGAGCCGTGGGCCCGGCGGAACCCGCTCTGTGTCCACCGCACCCGTGCGAAGGCCCGTGCGTCCTTGAGCATCATCCGCACCGCGTGGGAGACGGTCACGGGGTCGTCCGCGCAGACCTGGAGCAGCAGGTCCGCCTCGCCCCAGGCCGGGTCGAGCCGGTCGCGCCCGAACCCGGGCAGGGGCCCCAGCCAGTCCGGCACCGCGTCGGGGTCCACCCGTTCCACCAGCCCCCGCCCGAACCCGAACGTGGTGGTGAGCCGGGCCGGAACCCGGGCGAGCTCGGGTTCGGTGTCGGCCAGGGCGGGCTCGCCCCGGGACAGGCGGGCCGCGTCGTCACTGAGCAGCCGCAGGAGCCGACCGACCGCGTCCGCGTCGGTCGCCGGTTCGAGGTCCAGCGCGACGAAGGTGCCGTGCGTCTGCGGCGGGGTCTCCACGCCCGCCTGCCGCACGCCGTGGAACGGCACGGTCAGCGTGCCGTTGAGCGGGGGAGCCACGGGGGCCGCCGCCGGTTCCGCGGCCCACCGGTGGGCGAGCGCGCCCCCGGCCGCGCCGACACCGGCGGCCGCGCCGCCCAGGAGCAGCCCTCTGCGGCTGAGCCGGGCCTCGCCGCCCATCAGTGGTCCCCGTGCCCTTCGTCGCCGTGCGCCTGGTCGCCCTCGCCCCCGGCGTCCTCTTCCTCGGCGTCGTGCTCCCCGTCACCGTGCCCCCCGCCGTGGCCGCCCTCCGCGTCGCCCCCGTACTCCTCGTTGGCCCCGGCGTAGTCCTTGACCGCGGCGGTGAACTCGGTGGTGGAGCCGTCGGAGAACTCCACGGTGACGGTCGCCTCGGCTCCCGGCTGGAGGTCCTCGGCCAGCTCCATGAGCATGATGTGGTCGCCGCCGGGCTCCAGGGTGGCGCTGCCCCCGGCGGGGATGGGGAACCCGCCCTCCTTCTCGCGCATGGTGCCGTCGGTCCCCTCGGAGACGACCTCGTGCAGTTCGACCATCCCGGCCGCGTCGTAGCTGGCCGAGACGACGGTGATCTCCTCGTCGGAGCCGTTGGCCAGCACACCGAAGACGCCGGTCATCCCCTCCTCGGCGGTGACGGCCTTGATCCAGGGGTCGGTCACGGAGAAGGCGTCGGCGGCGGTCTCCGCGCTGTCGGCGGCCTCCTCCACCGGGGCGGCGCCGCCCTCCGCGGCCCCGCCGCAGGCGGTGAGGGTGAGGCCGAGGCAGAGCAGTGAGGCGGCCCATGCGGTACGGCTGGTGCGGATGCGGTCCATGTTCCCTCCGGGGGTACGAGCCGCGTTCTCGCGGCCGTTCCCCCTACGGGTCGGATCGCGAGGCCGTCCGGTTCCCGGCACCTGTGGGTGCCCCGCGCCACATCCGGCCCGCGGACGCCGAAGAGGCGGGCCCGGCCGCGCCGGACCCGCCCCGTCGGCGGTGTCTAGGACCTCTTCGGCGACCGCTTGCGGATGGTGATGCGCCGGGGCCCGCGGGCGTTGGCGGCGCCGTGCACCACCACTTCCAGCAGCCCCTCGCCGTAGCTGGCCTCGATGTCCTCCTCGTCCACCGCCTCCGGGAGACTGATCTCCCTGCGGAACGTGCCCATGAACCGCTCGGAGGAGTAGTAGACGACGTCGTCCCCGTCCCGGCGGCGCTCGCCGCTGATGGTGAGGATCCCGTTGTTGAGGCTCACGGACACGTCCTGCTCCTGGACCCCGGGGACCTCGCAGCGGACGACCAGGTCGTTGCCTCGGGCGAGGATGTCGGTGGGCGGGCTCCACGCGTCGGCGTGCCCGCGCTCGCGCTCACCGGCGTTGCCGGTCTCCATCGAGGACATGCTGTCGGAGATGCGGTTCATCTCGGTGATCATGTCCACCACACCGTGGAAGGGGTTGTGGAACTTCTTCGGCGCCACGGCCGCCTCCTTTCCTCGTGCTGACGGGAACTACGGAAACTGGTCGCGCGCCTGCTTCTCCGGGGAGCGGTCGGACCTGGGGCGGTCCTCGGCGCGCTGCTCCCTCGGGCTTCCGGGTTTGGGTTCCTCCGACAGGGCCTTGAGCAGGCCCCACACCATGAGGATCAGGATGATCGCGAAGGGCAGCCCGGTGACCACCGACGCGGCCTGGAGCGCCGACAGCGCGTTCTCCCCGCCCAGCACCAGCAGGATCAGGGTGACCGCGCCCTCGCTGATCGCCCAGAAGGCGCGCTGGGCCTTGACCGGCTTGAGGCTCCCGCCGCTGGCGAGCGTGTCCACCACCAGGGAGCCGGAGTCGGAGGAGGTGATGAAGAAGACCGCCACCACGATGATCAGCAGGACGGAGATCACGCCGCCGATGAGCGGTCCCCCGGGCAGCAGCTCCAGCAGGCGGAAGGACCGGTCCTCCTCGCTCAGCGCGCTCAGGCCGGCGTTCCCGAACAGCTCGTAGTACAGGCCGGAGCCGCCGAACACCCCGAACCACAGGATGGACACGGCGACGGGGGCGAACAGCGCCCCGATGACGAACTCGCGGATGGTGCGGCCGTAGGAGATCCGGGCCAGGAAGATGCCGACGAACGGCGCCCAGGAGATCCACCAGCCCCAGTAGAAGATGGGCCACGCGGTGGTCCATGCCGCCGCCGTCTCGTCGATGAGCGGGCTCGGGAAGGCCAGACTCCACTCGACGATGTTGCTCAGGTACTCGCCCGCGCCCGTGGTCATGATGCTGGCGATCCACAGCTTGGGGCCCAGTGCGAAGACGACCACCAGCAGCAGGAAGGCCAGCCACAGGTTGATCATCGACAGGCGGCGGATGCCCTTGTCGATGCCCGAGAGCACGCTGAGCAGTGCGATCGCGGTGATGAGGATGATGATGACCGACTGCACGGTGGCGTTCGAGGGGATGCCGAAGACGTGGTTGAGCCCGCCGTTGATCTGGAGGGTGCCCAGGCCCAGCGAGGTGGCCAGGCCGAAGATGGTGCCGAAGATGGCGAGGATGTCCACCACGTTGCCCGGCCAGCCGAAGGCCCGGTCGCCCAGGAGGGGGTAGAGCGCCGAGGCGGGGCGCAGGGGGAGGCCCTTGCGGAAGGCGAAGTAGCCCAGTGACAGGCCGAGCGCGATGTAGACGGCCCAGGGGTGGAAGCTCCAGTGGAAGTAGCTCAGGGCCAGGGCCTCGCTCGCGGCCTCGGGCGGGGGCGGCTCACCCTCGGGGGTGACGAACTCGGCCGAGCGCGGTGAGGTCAGGTGGTGGATGGGCTCCGACACCCCCCAGAACACCAGGCCGATGCCCATGCCGGTGGTGAACAGCATGGCGAACCAGGCCAGCGTCCCGAACTCGGGCCGGGAGTCGGCCGGGCCCAGACGGATCTTCCCGAACCGGCTCAGCATGAGGAAGACCGCCAGCCCGAGGAAGAAGGTGGTGGACAGGACGTAGACCCAGCCCAGCTTCTCCCCGATCCAGTCGCGCGTGACGGTGGCCGCGTCGAGCATCGGCTCGGTGGCGACGATGCCGACGACGACGAAGGCGAGGATCACGACCCCGGAAACCCCGAAGACCGTGGGGTTGGTGTGTTCTCGGATGTACTCGCGTAGGGATGAGATGCTGGCTCCTTCCCAGCCCCGGAGGATCGCTGTCCCTGGTCGGGGGATGAGGGACCGGTGCGGGCACCGGCCCACGGACATGTCCCGTGGGATGGTAGGTGCCAGGAGCCGTTTCGTGAAGCAACCGCACAACTGTGGAGTGTTGGCTTACGAGCGGCGAAATAGCTTTTGCGGTGCTACGGGACCTGACCGGGCACATGACGGCATATGTCCGCACGTATCGGGGTAGGAGTGGTCACCCTCGCTCCGCTCGACCTCTGCGGGTTCCATGCTCACGGCTCCGACCGGCGTCCCTCCGGCCTCACGGCTCCGTCTTCGCGGACAGCCGGTCCAGGGTCGTGCCGATCCGGTCCAGCCAGTCCGTGATCGTGGCCAGCTCCTCCAGCGAGTAGTCGGCGTGCGCGGCCGTCATCGCCTCGCGCATCCCGGGCGCGGTGGAGGGGCCCAGGCGCGCGGCGTCGCCGGTCAGCCGGACGGCGACCTTGCGCCGGTCCTCGGGGTGGCGGGTGCGCTCGGCCAGGCCGTGCGCCTCCAGGCGGTCGATCACCCCGGTCACCGAACCGGTGGACAGGCACAGGCTGTCGGCGATCTCGCCCGGTGTCATGGAACCGCCCACGCGCAGCAGCGTGTAGCACTGGAAGTCGGTCGGGTTCATCCCCGAGCGCTCCGCCATCCGGTGCAGCAGGCGGATGAGCCGTACGGCGAGTCGCTGCCCGTCGGTCTGCAACGCGTCGTAGAGTTCGGCCCGCGACCTGGCCTCGGAATCCGCGGTCCCGGACCCTCCGAAGTCGGGGGGAGAGGATGCGGCCGACGCGGTGTCCATGGTTCCTCTCTCGCGTTCGTGGCCGGTGGCTCCGGCCGTTCCTGGAAGTCTAAGCGCCACCGGGACGCGCACACCCTCTCCGGGAGGCGTACACCCCTCCACCAGCGAAGGGTTTGCCCCTCGCGGAGGGGGAAGTAGTTCGGTTGCCAAGATTCATGGAAACCGAGTTGCACTGTCCGGATGCTACCCGGGGAGGACACCGTCAATCCCATCCTGAACACCCACAGGCACCCGCACCCGCACCCGCCGGACGCCGGAGTCGCCGACGAGCGCGCGGCCCTGGAGGAGTCGCTCAAGGACTACCTGGAGCGCAGGCTCCGCGACTCGGAGGACCTCGACGGAGAGTTCGGCCGGGACCTGGCCGGGGCCACCGTCCGCTTCACCCTGGACGGCGGCAAGCGGATGCGGCCCCTGCTCGCCTGGTGGGGGTGGATCGCGGGCGGAGGCGCCCCCTCGGGGGAGACGGCCCGTGCCGCCCGCCAGGCCTGCGCCGCGGTCGAACTCGTCCAGACCTGCGCGCTCGTCCACGACGACGTCATGGACGGCTCGCCTACCCGCCGGGGCCGCCCCTCGGTGCACGCCGCGCACGCCCTCGAACACGAACGGGACGGCCACGTCGGCGATCCCCGCCGGTACGGGGAGGCGCTGGCCGTCCTCGTGGGCGACCTCGCCCTGGTCTGGGCCGACGACATGCTCAACGAGGCCCTGCCGGGCGTGCCCGAACCCGTCCGGGCACGGGCCGTGTGGCGGGACCTGCGCACCGAGATCATGGCCGGGCAGTTCCTCGACGTGCGCGCCCAGGCGCGCCGGGAGCGCTCGGAGGAGGCCGCCCTGCGCGTGGACATGCTCAAGACCGCCTCCTACAGCGTCGAACGCCCCCTGCACCTGGGCGCGGCGATGGCCGGGGCCGACCCGGCGGCGGTGCGGGCCCTGCGCGGCTACGGCAGGGACGTGGGCATCGCCTTCCAGCTCAGGGACGACCTGCTCGGCGTCTACGGGGACAGCTCCCGGACCGGCAAACCCGTGGGCGAGGACATCCGCGAGGGCAAGTGCACGCTGCTGCTCGTGACCGGCACCCGCCTGGCGCGCGAGCGCGGGGACGACGCCGCGCTGCGGCTGCTCGACCGCATCGGCCTCCCCGACGAGGACGTGGACCCCGCGGAGGCGGCCGACGCGCTGGACCGCCTCGGCGCACGCGACCTGGTCGGCGCCAGGTGCCGTGAGCTCGCCGAACAGGGGCGGGCGCGCCTGGAGGGGCTCGACGCGCCCGCGCACGTGCTGGAGGGACTGGGCGGCCTGGCCTCCCGGATCGCGCGTGACCGTGTGTGACCCGTCAGGCGGAGAAGGCGTCCGCGACACCGGAGAGGAGCACCACCGTGCCTGAGGACAACCCCGAGCCGCCGGCGCCGCCCCGGGCCGGACCCGGGCCGCGCGGGCGCGGCCCCGTGGTCGTCGTGGGCGCCGGGCTGTCCGGTCTGGCCTGTGCCCTGCACCTGCTGGGCGCGGGGCGCGAGGTCACCGTGGTCGAGCGCGAGGAGCACCCGGGCGGGCGCGCGGGACGGCTCGACCTGGACGGCTTCCAGATCGACACCGGTCCCACCGTGCTCACCATGCCCGAACTCCTGGACGAGGCCCTGGGCGCGGTCGGCGAGACCGTGGCCGACCGGCTGGACCTGGTGCCGCTCAGCCCCGCCTACCGCGCCTCCTTCGCCGACGGCTCGGTGATCGACGTGCACACCGAGCGCGAGGCGATGGCCGCCGAGGTCGCCAGGGTGGCCGGGCAGCGCGAGGCCGACGGCTACCTGCGGCTGCGCGACTGGCTCACCCGGCTGTACCGGGTGGAGATGCGCTCGTTCATCGACGCCCGGTTCCGCTCCCCGCTGGACCTGGTCCGCCCCGACCTGTTCCGGCTCGCCGCGATGGGCGGCTTCGGCAGGCTGGCCCCGGCCGTGGGCCGCCACGTCCGCGACGAGCGGCTGCGCCGGATCTTCTCCTTCCAGTCGCTGTACGCGGGGGTGGCGCCGGAGAGCGCCCTGGCGGCCTACGCCGTCATCGCCTACATGGACACCGTCGCCGGGGTGTACTTCCCCAGAGGAGGGATGCGCGCCCTGGGCGACGCCCTCGCGGGAGCGGTCGCCAAGGCCGGGGGGACCGTCCGCTACGGGCAGGAGGTCGTGCGCCTGGAACGCGCGGGCGACCGCGTCAGCGCCGTCGTCACCGGGGACGGGGAGCGCCTGGCCTGCGACCAGGTGGTGCTCACCGCGGACCTGCCCGCCGCCCACCGGCTGCTCGGCCACACGCCCCGGCGCCCCGTGGCCACGCGCTACTCGCCCTCGGCGGTCGTGCTGCACCTGGGCACCGACCGCACCTGGGAGCGGCTGGGACACCACACCATCTCCTTCGGCGCCGCGTGGAAGCGCACCTTCACCGAGATCATCCGCGAGGGCCGCACCATGAGCGACCCCTCCCTGCTGGTCACCCAGCCCACCCTCACCGACCCGTCGCTGGCCCCGGAGGGGCGCCACCTGCTGTACGTGCTCGCCCCGGCGCCCAACCTGGCCGCGGGCCGCGTCGACTGGGACCGCGAGGGGCCGCGCTACCGGGACCGCCTGGTCGGGGTCCTGGAGGAGCGCGGACTGGACGGGCTGGACGCCTCCGTGCGGATCGAGCACCTGGTCACCCCGGCGGACTGGGCGCGGCAGGGGCTCGCGCACGGCACGCCGTTCTCGCTGTCGCACACCTTCGCCCAGACGGGGCCGTTCCGTCCGCGCAACACCGTCCCCGGCACATCCAACGCCGTCCTGGCCGGATGCGGGACCACACCGGGGGTCGGCCTGCCGACCGTGCTGATCTCGGGGAAGCTCGCCGCGGCAGAGGTGGTCCGCAGAACCGGAGGAGGCCGATGAGCGCGGGAACCGCGGAACTCGACGCCGCCGGGATCACCGGCGAGCCGCTGCGGGAGGCCTACCTCAGGTGCCGGGCCCTGCACGCCCGCCACGGGCGCACCTACTACACGGCCACGCGGGTGCTGCCGCCCGAGCACCGGCCCGGGGTGCACGCCCTGTACGGCTTCGCGCGGTGGGTGGACGACATCGTCGACGAGCCGCCGCCGGGCGCCACGGTGGCGGACCAGGCCGCCCGCCTGGACGTCATCGACGCCGACCTGGCCCGGGTCCTGGGCGGGGAATCCGCGCGGGACCCCGAGGCGGCGACCGTGCTGTCCGCCCTGGCGCACACGATCCACCGGTACGCGCTGCCGCACGCCTACTTCACCGCGTTCATGGCCTCCATGCGCATGGACCTGACCGTGACCGGCTACCGCGACCTGGAGCACCTGCGCGAGTACATGTACGGCTCGGCCGCGGTGATCGGCCTTCAGGTGCTGCCGGTCCTGGGGACGGTGGCCCCGCGCGAGGAGGCGGCCCCGCACGCCGCCGCGCTGGGCGAGGCGTTCCAGCTGACCAACTTCCTGCGGGACGTGTCCGAGGACCTGCGGCGCGGCCGCGTCTACCTGCCGGAGGAGGCCCTGGCCGCGCACGGCGTGGACCGTGAGCTGCTGGAGCAGTGCGCGCGGGCCAGGGAGCCGCACCCGCGCGTGCGGGAGGCCCTCGCCGACCTGGTGGAGGTCAACCAGGGCTTCTACCGGCGGGCCGAACCGGGCATCGCGATGCTCTCCCCCGTGGCGCGTCCGTGTGTCGCCACCGCCTTCCGGCTCTACCGCGCGATCCTGGACGAGGTGCGTGCGGCCGACTACGACGTGTGGAGCGTCCGGCACCGCGTCTCGGACACCCGCAAGGCGGCCGCCGCCGTACCCGCCCTCGCGCGGTCGCTGATCGCGCGCTCCCTGCGCGGCCGGGTGCCGCGCCCGCGGACCGGCTGAGGACGCGCGGTCCGTCCCCGCCCCCTCGACCGACGTACCTGGAGGACCCCGTGACACTGCCCGACCCGCGACCGCGGCGGCTTCCCCTGCGCCGCATGCCCGCCACCACGTGGAACACGCAGGAGCCGACCTGGCGGGAGGGCTCGCCCTCCGTCATCGGGTCGGCGCTCAAACGCGCGCTCGCCCGGCCGGCGGGGAACTGGTTCGTGCTGGCCGCGAGCACCGAGGTCCGCGCGGACCGGCCGTTCGGGCGCGTCGTGGCCGGAACCGAGCTGGTGGCCTGGCGCACCCCGGACGGGACCGCGCACGCGGGGCCGGGCGCCTGCCCGCACCTGGGCGCGCCGCTGTGCCGGGGCGCGGTGGACTCCGGGCGTCTGGTGTGCCGGTGGCACGGGCTGTCGCTGGGCAGCGGCGGCTTCCCCGGATGGGACCCCTACCCGGTGCACGACGACGGCGTCCTGGTGTGGGTGCGCCTGGACCGGGAGGGCGGGGAGGAGCCCCTGGACGCGCCGGTGGTCCCCGAGCGCCCCGCGCTGCCCGGGAGCCTGGTGGCGGTGGAGAGCCTGGCGGGGCGGTGCGAACCCGAGGACGTGGTGGCCAACCGGCTCGACCCCTGGCACGGCTCGTGGTTCCACCCCTACTCGTTCGTGGGACTGAAGGTGACCGAGGTGCCCAAGGGAGCCAATCCCGACCCGGACCGCATGGTCGTGGACGTGGGCTTCCGGGTGGCGGGCAGGTGGGGCGTGCCGGTGCGCGCGGAGTTCCGCTGCCCGGACCCGCGCACGGTGGTCATGCGCATCATCGAGGGCGAGGGCCTGGGCAGCGTGGTGGAGACGCACGCCACCCCGCTGGGCGTGGACGGCAAGGGAGTGCCCCGCACGGCGGTCATCGAGGCGACCGTGGCCAGTTCGGAGCGGATCGGCTTCCTGCTGGCCCGCAGGGTGGCGGGGCCGGTGGTGCGCCCCGTGATGCGGATGGCCGCCCGGCGCCTGTGGAAGGACGACCTGGACTACGCGGAGCGCCGGTACCTGCTCAGGAGCACCGGCCGCTGGCCCGGTTGAGCCCCGGCAGGTGGTCCCCCTCGCGGGAGTTCCCGCCCGAAGGACCAGTGTTCTGCTGTAACGGCCCGTCCGGGACTGGCTGACGGGCTGGCCGAAAACGTTGCTGGTGCGAGTTCAGGAGATTCCACCCGTACTCGTGGCGCGTCCCGGGCGCCGGACCTCGACACAAGTACACGACCGCGCTGCCCGGCACCGGGCAGGTGGGCCATTGCGGTCAGCGCGCCAGGCGGCGATCCCTTCTGGCGGATTGCCAGCACCGGCGCGTCGGGATGATGATGAGGACCAGGCGGAGTTTCGAGCCCGACGGCGTCCGGCCAGCCACCGACCCCGCGGTCCGGTCCGCGGAGGAACCACACGCCGACCAGGGCCGCGCACCCGCCTTCGCGCGGACGCGCGGTAGGACGAGTTGGCCGAGGAGCCCTCATGACCGCACCCCAGACCACCCCAGTGACCGGGCCCACCATCACCCACCCGATCACCGTCGGCAGCCCGGAGTTCCTCGCCGCCCCGCACGCGCACTACGCGTGGCTGCGCGAGAACGCCCCGGTCTACCGCGGGCGCATGGCGTACATGGGTGAGCAGGACGTGTGGCTGATCTCCCGTTACGCCGACTGCCGGGAGCTGCTGAGCGACGCACGGTTCCAGCGCTCGCCGGAAGGCCGTGGCCCGGCGATGATCGCGCAGATGCCGGACTCGGTCCGTGAGCCCATGCGGCTGCTCACGACCTCCAGCATGATCATGATGGACGACCCCGGACACCGGCGACTGCGCGGGCTGGTGGTCAAGCCGTTCACACCCAAGGCGATCGCCCGGCTCGGCGACCGGGTCGGCGACCTCGCCAACAGCCTGCTCGACGAGCTCGAACCCTCCGGTCGGACCGAGCTGCGCGAGCAGTTCGCGCTGCCGATCCCGGCCACGGTGATCAACGAGATGGTCGGGGTGCCGCACGAGGACCGCGACCGGTTCGGCCAGGGCATGAAGGCCCTCATCACCGGTATGGCCGAGATCGGCCAGGCCAACTGGGTCCGGGAGGTGAACGCACTGACCGGATTCGTCCGCGAGCTGATCGACCGCAAGCGGTCCGACCCGGGCGCCGATATCCTGACCGGGCTGATCCAGGCCGAGGAACAGGGCGACCGCCTCTCCGACGACGAGCTCGTCGCGATGGTGTTCTTGCTGGTCACCGCTGGCTACGAGACCACCTACAACCTCATCACCAGCGCGGTGGTCACCCTGCTGGACCATCCGCGCCAGCTCGCGCGGCTACGGGACGCGCCGGAGGACGAGGCCCTGTGGCGCGGCGCGGTCGAGGAGATCCTGCGCTACGGCAGTCCGCTCGGGGGGACCAAACCGGTCACCACCGTTGAGGACGTCACCTGGCACGGCACCACGATCCCGGCCGGGTCGTCGGTCATCCCGCTGCTGGGCGCGGCCGACCGCGATCCGGAGGCCTTCGACGCACCGGAGGTCTTCGACATCGGCCGTCACCCGAACAACCACCTGGGCTTCGGCCACGGCGTGCACTTCTGCCTGGGGGCGAATCTCGCCCGCATGGAGACCCGGGTCGCGCTGGGCACGCTGTTCGGGCGCAACCCGAACCTGCGGCTGGCCGTCGACCGTTCCGAGCTCGAATTCGAGCCCCTGCCGTTCTGGACCCGCTACCGTGAGCTCCCCGTCCACCTCGGCTGATCCGTCCGAGGGCGCGCCGCCACCCGGAGGGGCACCGACGACGGCGGTCCGGGTGGCTCGATCGCACCCCGGCCGCCCGTCGCCCCTCACCACCGCCCCCGGCTCCGGGCCCCCACGGACACCGGGCTACCTCTGCCGTGAGCCGGTGAACCTCCTCGGCCACCGTGCTAGCGGGACCGCCGGGACCAGCGGGCGAGCGCACGCAACGGCGCCGACCGCCCCTGCCGGGGCACGGTCCACACCGTGTGCCCCGGCCGCCCCCACCGCGACAGCAGGGCGTTGGCCGCGAGCAGGCCGCTGGTGGCGGCGCGTTCCATGAGGGCCACGGGCAGATCGGTGCGCACGTGGTCGCCCGCGACCGTCACGAACGGGTCGGGCGTGGTCACCCCGCACCGGTCCCGGTGGCTGCCGGGGGCGAACAGCGGACAGTCCGCGCGCAGTTCGTGCCGTGCGTCCACCGCGCGGGCCCCGCGCAGCTCCGGGTAGACGGACTCGGCCTGCTCCCGGAGCCGTTGCCGCTCGTACCCGGGGTGGCACCCCTCCTCCAGCGCGTAGGCGTGCAGCTCCACCACCGACCCGCCGGTGCGCAGGGCCCACTCGCGGGCCTCGTCCTCGTAGCGCTCCAGCACGCTGATGTTGTCCAGGGTGGGGTAGCCCGCCGTGCCCAGGAAGGCGGGACGGTGCGGGCGCACGGGCCGGTCCAGCCAGTAGCGCGACACCAGGAACGGGGGAGCCGTGCGCACCCGGGCCATCCGGTCGCGCCAGGCCACCCCGCCTGGCTCCAGAGTGCCCAGCTCCGACCCGCCCAGCTCCGGTGTGCCCAGCTCCGGCGAGGCCGCCACCAGGTCGCGGGTTCCGGCGGGGTCGGCGGCGAGCACCACGGCGTCCGCGTCCTCCTCGAAGGCCCCGCCCTCGTGTGTGCGCCCGCGCAGCGCGAACCGGCGCTCCCGTCCCCGGAGCCCCTCTTCTCGGTGCTCCCGGCCCCGGCCCACCTCCTCGACCCGCACGCCGGTCCGCAGCCGGACCCCGCGCTTGGCCAGGTAGCGCTCCAGGGGGTCCCACAGGGCCTGCGGGAACGGCGAGCCCGGCACGTCGAACACCAGGCCCTCGGACGAACCGAGGAAGTACACGTGGAACATCAGCGCGAGTTCGGCGGCCGACAGCACGCCGGGGTCGGCGAAGAAGCTGCGGGTGAACACCTCGAAGGCCAGGTGCCGCGCCGTGGGCGGGAAGCGCACCGCGTCCAGCAGGTCGCGGGCGCTGAGGTGGTCGAGCCGCTCGTACACGCCGGGCACGTCCACGTCGAGCAGTTGCAGGGCCGCGGGCACGTTGACCCGCGCCAGGTCGCGCGGGGGGAAGCTCGGGCTGGTCACCGCCAGGACGGCCGCGTTCCACGGCGGGGTCGCGGGCAGCCCCGAGAAGCGGTCGCGCGGCCCGTCCCTGTGCACCAGCGGGTAGTCGGTGAGCGGGACCAGCGCGCCGAGTCCGGGGTCGCCGCGGCGCAGCAGGGCGCGCAGGTTGTAGTACTGCCGGAAGAACGCGTGGAACCCGCGGGTCATGGTCGCGGGCGAGCCGTCGGAGAGCGTCGTGGCCCAGCCGCGCAGCCGCCCCCCGAGCGAGGGCTCGCGCTCCAACACCGTCACGTCCACGTCCCGCTCGGCCAGTGCGCAGGCCGCCGCCAGTCCGGCGATGCCGCCGCCGACCACGACGGCGCGGGGCCTCCCGTCGGTCGCGGGGCCGGTCGGCGGCGCGGGCGGGACCGCCTCGGCCAGGGGGTCGCGGGCGCCGGGGGGACGGCCGGACCCGTTGGAGAGGACGCGTGCTCCGGGGCGTCCGTCGCCGTCAGCGCTCATCGGCGCGGCCCTTCCGGAGAGCCGTTCGGAACGCCTTTCGGAGCGTCGTCCAGAGCGCCGCTCGAAGCGCCGTTCGGGCGCCGTCCCACGAAGGTGTGCGTGACACCGTACTGCCAGCCCGGCAGCGGCGCGCTGGCCACCGACTCCAGGCCCGCGCGGCGCATCCGCTCCAGCAGCGCGGTGCGGCCGTCGAACTCCAGAACGCTGCGCCACAGGTAGCGGAACAGGTCCGCGCGGCCGGTCAGCGCCTTGCCCGCCGGGATCACCACCCCCCAGCACACCGCCGACCACACCGCCCGGGCCGACACCGAGTCGGCCACGGAGTACTCGTGCAGGACGATCCGGCCGCCGGGTCTCAGCAGTGCGCGCACGGACGCGAGCAGGGCGTCGGGGTCGGGGCAGTTGCGGATGAGGTAGGCGCCGAACACCGCGTCCACCGGTCCCCCCAGGTACCTCCGGGCCCACTCGGGGGTCAGGTCCTCGGCCCTGGCCTGGTGGAAGGAGACCGAGTCCGGCCACTGCTTGGCGCGGGCCGCCTCCAGCATCCCGGGCGAGGCGTCCACGCCCGCGACCCGGGCCCGGGGCAGGGCGCGCAGCAGGGCGGCGGTGGAGGCGCCCGTGCCGCACCCGAGGTCGAGCAGGCGCAGCCCCGTGCCGTCCCAGGGCAGGCCCAGCCGCCTGGCGGAGACGCGCAGGTGCGCGTGGTAGCCGGGGTTGGCGGCCACGAGCCGGTCGTAGGCTCCGGCGGCGTGGTCGAACTCGTCGGTGACCGCGCCGTCCTTCATGGCGTGCGTCGTGGTGTCCACGTTCTCCTCCCGGGGGGTGTTCGCGTGCGGGCGCGGCCATCCCCGTGCATGCTGGGGGCATGGCCGACTACGACGTGGCGATCATCGGCGGGGGAGCCGCTGGGCTCACCCTGACCCACCAGCTCCGCGGGGTCAATGACCGACGTGGCCGACCGCTGCGGGTCGCCCTCGTGGAACCGCCCCCGGGGCCGCACACCCCTCCGCCGCGCACCTGGTGCTTCTGGGAGCCCGACGGCGGGCCGTGGGACCACCTGCTGACCGCCCGCTGGTCGGACCTGTCCGTGGTGGGGCCGGACGGGGCCTCCCACGCCTCCTCGGCGGCGCCCTACGTCTACAAGATGCTGCGGTCGGCCGACGTGGACGCGCACGTGCGCGCCTCGGCCGGTGAACACGTGGACCAGCTCCCGCTGCTGGTCACCGGGGTCGGCGACGGCGCCGGGCACGCCGTGGTGTGGGGCACCGGTCCGGGCGGAGCGGACCGGGAGCTGACCGCCTCGTGGGTGTTCGACTCGCGTCCGCCCCGGCCCGCCCCGCGCGGGCGCACGCACCTGCTCCAGCACTTCCGCGGCTGGTTCGTGCGCACGCCCGACGATGTCTTCGACCCTTCCTCGGCCGTGCTCATGGACCTGCGCCCTCCCCAGCCCGCCAACGGCGTGGCCTTCGGTTACGTGCTGCCGCTGTCGCCGCGCGAGGCGCTGGTGGAGTACACCGAGTTCGGCCGCGAGGCGCTCACGACCCCCGAGTACGAGCGCGCGCTCAAGGACTACTGCGGCCTGCTGGGGCTGGGGGACGTGGAGGTGACCGCGGCCGAGCAGGGAGTCATCCCGATGACCGACGCGCGGTTCCGGCCCCGCGCGGGACGGCGCGTGTTCCGGGTGGGGACGGCTGGCGGCGCCACCCGGCCCTCGACCGGGTACACGTTCAGCGGTGTGGGTCGCCAGACGGCCGCCGTGGCGCGGGCGCTGGTCCGGGGGCGGGTCCCGGTGCCGCCGGTGCCCCACCGGCGCCGCCACCTGGCGATGGACGCGGTCATGCTGCGGGCCCTGGACACGGGTCGGGTGCGGGGAGCGGAGTTCTTCGCCGGATTGTTCGCGGCCAACCGCCTCGGGGACGTGCTGGCCTTCCTGGACGGGGGCTCGCGCCTGTCCCGGGAGCTGGCGATGGGCCTGAGCACGCCGGTCGCGGCCATGTCGCTGACCAGTCTGGACCAGGCGTGGCACTACGCGCTGCGCGGGGGCGTGGGGAGAAGCGGGGCCGGGGCCTGACGCCGGTCTCCCGGACGCCGGGAGCGGAGCGCGTGGCGCGGACGGGCGCGTGCCCGGTGGGCGCCGCCCGCCGCGCGGCGGAGCGTGTGCCCGCCGAAGACGTCCTACAGGGGGTCTCCCGGCAGCTCCGCGTAGGCGGCGGAGAACTTGCGCACCAGCGCGGCCTGGGGGGGGGGGGGGGGGGGGGGGGGGGGGGGGGGGGGGGGGGGGGGGGGGGGGGGGG
>NZ_CBDRFA010000108.1:0-26222 GCF_965343085.1 Nocardiopsis synnemataformans
ACCGACCACCCCGCGGTGAGCACGGTGACCGGGGCGAACGCCGTCCTGGTGCAGGACCGTCCGGTGGTCCCCCTGTCCAGCTGGTTCGTGGACGCGCTGGCCGAGCACGGCCGCCAGGGGCGGGGCCTACAGGTGGTCACCCCGTCCACGAGCGTCATCACCCACGCGCTGCGCTGGTTCCTGAGCAGACCCCGCGCCACGTGGGTCGTGCGCGCCCCGGACGGGCGCTACTACGACGGCTTCAACGGTCTGCCGCTGGTGTGGGACGCGGAGACCGGCTTCGCTCCCGACCCCGGGGTGAACGCGCAGGACGGCCCCAACCAGGCCTTCCGGGCGTCGGCCGACGAGGAACCGGGCATCCACCTGCACGTGGACCTGAGCGTCGACCACCCGGTCGGCGACGGCCTGGAGCTGGGCACCGCCGTGGAGCTGCTCGCCGAGCGCCTGGCCGGAGGCCCGCCCGCGGTGTGGGGCGTCTCCGAACCGCTGACCCGGGCGTGGGACACCGAGCGGGTCACGGCCATGGCGCGGCGCCGCTCCCCGGGCGAGACCCTGCTGGCCTTCGCCGGGCAGCCCGAGGGCGTCCGGGAGGAGGGGGCACGCCCCCTGGCGGGGAGCCTGCGGGTGTCGCGCACGCCGTCGGGGGTGCGCGAGCGGATCCTGTTGTCGGTGGGACACCGGCCCGGGGAGGCGCCCAACCTGGACGCCCTCGACCCGCTGGTGCACGAGCTGACCGCGCGGGACGGCCTGCGCAGCATGACCGTGCACCGCGCCCTCGGACGCGCCGACCTGACGTACGCGCCCCGGTGGGCGGGCGTGTCCGTCCCGGTCGGGCTGGCCGTGGGACCGGAGGGGGTACTGGAGGCGGGACGGGAGCGGGCGTTGGCCGCGCCGGTGCAGGGCGTCGCCTTCGGCCCGCCCATGGCCCCGCTGGTCTGGTACCGGATCGGGGACGGGGTCGAACCCGACGCCTGGAGCCGCTTCCGGGAGCTGATGGAGCACCTCGACCCTGAAGGCGCGCCCGCGCGCTGAAGGAACACCTCAGGCCCGAAACAGCGTCCGCGCCCTGTCGGGACACCCCGAAGCCGAAGGCGCCCCAGGCCCGAGGCGGGACCGATCCGCGCCCCTGACGGAACACCCCGCACTCCAACACCCACGCCCCAAGGCGGCTCCGTGCGCTGGGGTCCCGGCCCTGCCCTGCGAACCCCGTCCGGGGCTCACGGGCCTCACGCGGCTCAGCCGTTGATGAGCGCGTCGGCGTGCTCGGGGCTCAGGCAGTGCTCGATCACCATGACCGCCGCGCCGACCACGCCCGCGCTCTCGCCCGCCACGGACGAGACGATGCTCAGGTGCTCGGTGGCCAGCGGCAGCGACCGCTGGTAGATGATCTCCCGCACTCCGGCGAGCAGGTGGTCCCCGGCCAGGGCGAGCGCGCCGCCGATGACGATGACCGACGGGTTGAACATGTTCACCGACGCGGCGAGCACCTCGCCGATGTCGCGGCCCGCCTGGCGCAGCGCGCGCAGGGCGGGCACCGACCCGTTGCGGGACAGCTCGACCACGGCGCGGGCGCCGTTCGCGGGCACGCCCTCGGCGGTGAGCGCGGCGGCCAGGGCGGCGCCGCTGGCCACGGCCTCCAGGCAGCCGGTGTTGCCGCAGCGGCAGGGCCGCTCCTCTCCGCTGGGGACGTGGATGTGCCCCATGTCCCCGGCCGCGCCCTGCGCGCCCCGGTAGACGCTGCCCTCGCTGACGATGCCGCAGCCGATGCCCGTGGCGACCTTGACGAACATCAGGTGGCTGGCCTCGGGCCAGGCCGTGTGGTGCTCCCCGATCGCCATGATGTTGACGTCGTTGTCCACCAGGACCGGCACGTCGAGCCGGTCGTGGACGTAGCCGGGCACGTCGAAGTTGTCCCACCCCGGCATGATCGGCGGGTTCACCGCGCGCCCGGTGGTGTGCTGGACCGGGCCGGGCAGGCCGATACCCAGGCCGAGCAGTTCGTCCACCCGCCGGTCCGCGCCCTCCAGCAGGCCCCGGCCCCGGTCCACGACCCAGTCCAGGACGTGCTCGGGGCCCAGGGCGATGTCCAGGTCGGCGCGCTCCTCGGCGAGCACGGTCCCCGACATGTCGGTGAGGGCCAGGCGGGCGTGGGTGGCGCCCAGGTCGGCGGCCAGGACCACGCGGGCGTCGGGCTGGAACGAGAAGGTCGTGGGCGGCCTGCCCCCGGTGGAGACGGCCTCTCCGGCGGGCCCGATGAGCCCGCTGGCGAGCAGGGCGTCCACGCGCTGGGTGACGGTCGAGCGGGCCAGACCGGTGACCGAGGCCAGCTCCGAGCGGGTGCGCGGTCGGCCGTCGCGCAGGAGTCGGAGCAGGGTGCCCGCACCGGGTGCGGTGGTCGGAGCGACGGCCAGGCCGGGTCGTCCCTCCGCATGGGTCAGCGCGTCTTCCGTCATGCGAACAGTGAAGCACAGGATCTATTGACTGTCCGTCATCCGTCTATTGCAGATAGATCCTACGACTTTTGCTTGACGATCGGCAGAAGTCCGGCGTACCGTTCGAAGCATGTCAGTGAGTAAGGTCACAAGCCTGGGTGAGGCAGCGGATCCCGGGTCGACCGCCCCCAACGCCTACCGCGCCGCGGTGATCGGCACCGGCTTCATGGGCCGGGTCCATTCCCACGCCGTCCGCGCCGCGGGAGGCGAGGTCGTCGGGGTCGCGGGCTCCTCCCCCGACAAGGCCGAACAGTTCCGCACCGCGCACGGCCTCGCCCGCGCCCACGCCGACGCCCTCGAACTCGTCCGCAGCGACGACGTGGACGTGGTCCACGTGTGCACGCCCAACCACCTGCACGCGCCGCTGAGCCTGGCCGCCCTGGCCGCCGGCAAGCACGTCGTGTGCGAGAAGCCCCTGGCCACCGACGCCGACACCGCCCGCGAGCTGGTCCGGGCCGCGGCGGAGGCCGACCGGGTCGCCGTCGTCCCCTTCGCCTACCGCTTCCACCCCATGGCCCGCGAGGCGCGCGCCCGCGTGGCCTCGGGCTCCATCGGCCGCGTCAGCCTCGCCCACGGCGGCTACCTCCAGGACTGGCTCCTGTACCCGGACGAGGACAACTGGCGGGTGGACCCCGAACTGGGCGGCCCCACCCGCGCGTTCGGGGACATCGGCTCGCACTGGTGCGACATGCTGGAGTTCGTCACCGGCGACCGCATCACCTCGGTCAGCGCCCAGACCTCGCGGATCAACGACACCCGCGCCGGGCGCTCGGTGGCCACCGAGGACCTGGTGGCCTTCCAGTTCTCCACCGCGGGGGACGTGGTCGGCAGCGCCGTCATCAGCCAGGTCTCCCCCGGCCGCAAGAACCGGCTCGTGCTGGAGGTCTCCGGCACCGAGGGCACCCTGCTGTTCGACCAGGAGCGGCCCGAGACCCTCTGGGCGGGCGGCCGGGGCCGCACCTGCACCATCAGCCGCGACGACCCCGAACTGAGCGCCGACGCCGCGCGCCTGTCCACGACCCCCGTCGGCCACCCGCAGGGCTACCAGGACTGCTTCAACGCGCTCGTGGCCGACACCGGGGCCGCCATCGCCGGGCAGACCCCCGAGGGCCTGCCGGTGTTCGCCGACGGCCTGCGCGCCGCCGTCCTGGCCGAGGCCGTCCTGACCTCGGCCCGGGAACGCCGCTGGGTCGACGTGCCGGAGGTGGACGGGGCATGAGCGGCCCGCCCCTGCTCCGCATGAGCGGCATCACCAAGTCCTTCCTGGGCGTGCGCGTGCTGCACGGGATCGACCTGGAACTCCACCCCGGCGAGCTGCACGCCCTGGTCGGCGAGAACGGCGCGGGCAAGTCCACCCTGATGAAGGTGCTGGCCGGGGTGCACCGGGCGGACGGGGGCACGGTCGAACTGGAGGGCGGGGCCGTCTCCTTCGAGCACCCCGTCCAGGCCCAGCGCGCGGGCGTGACCACGGTCTTCCAGGAGTTCAACCTCCTGCCCGACCGCACCGTCGCCGAGAACGTCTTCCTCGGCCGGGAGATCCGCCGCCGCGGCCTGGTGGACGGCCGGGCCATGGAGCGGGCCACCGCCGAACTGCTCGCCGAACTCGACCTGGAGGGCATCGACCCCCGGGCCCGGGTGCGGTCGCTGTCGGTGGCCGAGCAGCAGGTCGTGGAGATCGTCAAGGCGCTCTCGCACGACGCGCGCATCATCTCCATGGACGAGCCGACCGCCGCGCTGGCCGACCACGAGGTGGAGGTGCTCTACCGGATCATCGGCCGCCTGCGCGAACGCGGCGTGGCGGTGCTGTACGTGTCGCACCGTATGCGGGAGATCTTCGAGCTGGCCGACACCATCACCGTGCTCAAGGACGGCCACCTGGTCGACACCGTCCCCGCCAGCGAGATCGGTCCGGCCGAGCTGGTCCGCAAGATGGTGGGACGCCCGGTCTCGGCGGTCTTCCCCGAGCGCCTGGAGCCGCACGGCGAGCACGTGGGGCGGGTGCGGCTGTCGGTCACCGCGGGCGGCAACACCCAACTGGACGGGATCGGCTTCGAGGTGCGCGGCGGCGAGATCCTGGGCCTGGGCGGGCTCCAGGGCAGCGGGCGCACCGAGGTCGCCCACGCCCTCTTCGGCGTCGAACGCTTCACCCGGGGCGAGGTCCGCGTGGACGGGCGGCGGGTCGATCCGCGCTCGCCGCGCACGGCGGTGCGCGCCGGGCTGGTGCTGGTCACCGAGGACCGCAAGGCGCAGGGACTGGCGCTGAACCAGTCGGTGGCGGCCAACGGCCGCCTGGTCCTGGACGCGGTCTGGCCCCTGGGCTCCGCCCGCGGGGCCCGGCGGCTGCCCGGCATCCTCTCCTCCCTCGAGCTGGTGGCGCGCGGCGGCCAGGACCAGGAGGTCCGGTACCTGTCCGGCGGCAACCAGCAGAAGGTCGTGCTGGCCAAGTGGCTGGCCGCCGAACCCGGCGTGATGGTGCTCGACGAGCCCACGCGCGGCATCGACGTGGGCGCCAAGCAGGCCGTCTACCGGCTCATGCGCGAGCTGGCCGCGGCCGGTGTGGCGATCGTGCTCATCTCCTCCGAGCTGCCCGAGCTGATCGGCATGTCCGACCGGCTGGTCGTCCTCCGGGACGGCCGGGTGGCGGGCGAGCTGCCCGGCGGGGCCGCCGAGGAGGAGGTCATGGCGATGGCCACCGGATCGCCGCACCCGGGCGGATCCGCCGTACCGGCCCCCGAGAAGAACCCGGCCGCCGGGTCGGCCACCGAAGAGGATCCGGCCACCGGACCACCGCTCCAGAGCGGCCCCACCCCACCGACCCCCGAGGAGAGCGGGACGGACGTCCACCGTCCCCGCGCTTCGGCCGACGACGCCTCCCCCGGCGCCCCGTCCTCCGGGACCGACGGCGGCGGCTCCCCCGCACGGCACGAGGAGGCCGCCCCGTGACACGTCCACCGACCTCCGCCCTCCGGAGTCTGCGCGCCCGGACGGGCACCACCGGACTGGTCTACCTGGCCCTGGTGCTGCTGCTCGCGGTCAGCGCGGCCTTCGTGGCCGCCCGGGGCGGCAACCTGCTCACCACGGCCAACACCGTCGACCTGTTGACCCGCAGCAGCCTGCTGGGCTTCCTGGCCATCGGGATGACCCTCGTCATCCTGTGCCGCTCCCTGGACCTGTCGGTCGGCTACGTGGCCGCCCTGTCCACCGTGGTCGCGGCCACCACCATGGCGGGCGACCCCTCCCGGATCGTGCTCGGCGTGGCCGCCGCGCTCGGCCTGGCCGCGCTGATCGGACTGGTCAACGGGCTGGTGGTCACGGGACTGCGGGTCAACCCCTTCATCGCGACGCTGGGCATGGGGCTGGTGATCAAGGGCTACCTGGACACGAACTTCCAGGGCCCGGCCGGATCGGTGCCCGCCGCCTTCCAGGCCTTCGGCTACACCCGGATCGGCGTGCTGCCCGTCTCCACCCTGGTCATGCTGGGCGTGGCGGTGGCGGCGGTGCTGTTCCTGAGCCGCACCCGGATGGGCTACCACATCTACGCCGTCGGCGGCGACGCCGACGTGGCCCGGCTCTCCGGGGTCCGCTCCGGGGTGCCCACGGTCACCGCGCACGTGCTGTGCTCGGTCACCGCCGGTGTGGCCGGTCTGCTGCTGGCCGCCCGGTTCGGCACCGGCAGCGCCACCGTCTACTCCGGGGGCTACGAACTGGAGGCCATCGCGGCCGTGGTGCTGGGCGGGACCTACCTGCTCGGCGGGCGCGGCGGCGTGGCCGGGACGGTGGCGGGGGTGCTCATCCTCGCCACGCTCGACACCGTGTTCAACGTGCTGGCGGTCGACCCGTTCGTCAAGGACGTGCTGCGCGGCGTCATCGTCATCGCCGCCGTGGCCGTCTACGCCCGCGGCGGGCGCTCCGCCGCGCGGACGCGCTTTCCCTCCGGCGGCGCGCCGCCGCCCTCCCCCGTGCCGCGGCCCGCCCCGGACACCGGGGCCGCCCCCGATCCGGACCCCGGGCCGGGGTCCGCACCGCAACCCCTCGGAGGCCGTCGATGACCCCGACCCCCACCCAGGACGCGCGCGGCCCGGTCGGGCCGCGCGGGCCCGAGTCGCGCGGCCCGGGTCCGCTGGCGGCGCTGGCCGCGCTGGGCCGGGGCGGCACGGCGACCGTCGCCCTGCTGCTGACGCTGATCTTCGTGGTGATCGCCACCCAGAACCCCTCGTTCTTCGAGGGGCCACCGCTGATGGCCTTCGCCAAGCAGGCCGCGCCGCTGGTGATCCTGGCCATCGGCCAGTACCTGGTGATCGTCTCCGGGGAGTTCGACCTGTCGGTCGGCTCCCTGGTGGGCGCGCAGGTGGTGGTCGCGGCCCGCCTCATCGACGGCGACGAGGCCATGACCTGGCCGGTGATCGGCCTCATGCTGGTCTTCGGTCTGGTCGTGGGCCTGGTCAACGGCCTGGTGACCACGCTGCTGCGGGTGCCGTCGATCATCACCACGCTCGGCACGATGCTCATCCTGTTCGGCGCCGTGCGCTACTGGACCGGCGGCGCGCCCACCGGCTCCCTGTCGGAGTCCTTCCGTGTGTTCGGGCGGCACGGGATCGAGGGCGTGCCCGTCCTCGGCGAGATCCCGTGGGCGCTGCTCATCGCGCTGGTGCTGGCGGCGGGCGCGGTGGTGCTCATGCGCTCGCCCTACGGCCGCTCCCTCATGGCGACGGGCGACAACGACGTCGCCGCCGCGTTCTCGGGGGTGCGGGTGTGGCGGGTGCGCACGGCGGCCTTCGTCGGCTCCTCCCTCATGGCCACCGTCGCCGCCGTCCTCATCGGCGGCTACGCCGGGGTCACCGCGCAGGTCGGCGACGGGCTGGAGTTCACCGCGATCACCGCGGTGGTCCTGGGCGGGGTGGTGCTGGGCGGCGGGCGCGGCACCGTGGTCGCCGCCGTCCTGGGCGCCCTGACCGTGGAGGCCCTGTTCACGCTGTTCAACCAGCTGTACCTGCCCTCGACGCTCCAGCCCACGGTGCAGGGGCTCATCATCATCGCCGCGGTGGCCTACGCCGCCCGCCGGGGCGACCTTCGACTGCCGGAGCGCCTGCGACGGCGACCGGACCATCCGACCGAGCGGCCGCTCGGCACTTCCAGGAGGTAACCATGCGCGTCCCCCGCGTGCTGCTCGCCGGCGCCGCCGGCCTGACCCTGATGCTCACGGCGTGTACGACGGACGCCCCCACCGACGCCCCCGAGGAGGCGGGCGCCGAGCTCACCCCCGACGGGGAGTGGTTCGACGAGGCCGAGTTCGAGGCCCAGCTGGCCCAGCGCGAGATCACCCCGGAGGGCCCCGAGGACCAGCCCTGGCTCCAGGCGATCGAGCCCGAGTGGATCGACACCTCGGAGTTCACGCACGACGCGCCCGAGGACGCGACGCTGTGCTTCTCCAACGCCTCGGTGTCCAACCCCTGGCGCGTCACCGGCTTCATCACCATGGAGCAGCAGGTGGAGGCGCTCCAGGAGGAGGGGCGCATCGGCGAGTTCCGGGTGTCGGACGCCGCCGACGACGACAACCAGCAGATCTCCGACATCCAGGCCTTCGTGGACTCCGGGGACTGCGACGTCATCCTCATCTCCCCCTCCACCACCGCGACCCTGACCCCGGCGGTGGAGACCGCCTGCGAGAGCGGCGTCCCGGTCGTGGTCTTCGACCGCGGCGTGAACAGCGACTGCATGGTCACGTTCATCCACCCGATCGGCGGCTATGCCTACGGCGCGGACGCGGCCGAGTTCCTGGTCGAGGAGCTGGAGCCCGGCTCGACGGTGCTGGCGCTGCGCATCCTGCCCGGCGTGGACGTGCTCGAACACCGCTGGGCGGCGGCCCAGGAGATCTTCGCCGACAGCGAGCTGGAGGTGCTCGGCCACGAGTTCACCGAGGGCGACGGCGCCATGATCAAGGACCTGGTCTCCCAGCACCTCCAGCGCGGCGAGGTCGACGGCATCTGGATGGACGCCGGGGACGGCGCCGTGGCGGCTCTGGAGGCCTTCGAGGACGCCGGCCAGCCCTACCCGGTGATCTCCGGGGAGGACGAGCTGAGCTTCATGCGCAAGTGGCAGGAGGAGGAGCTCACCGCGATCGCGCCCGTCTACTCCAACTTCCAGTGGCGGACCCCGGTCCTGGCCGCCAGCATGATCCTCGCCGGCGAGGAGGTGCCCTCGGAGTGGGTCCTGCCGCAGGAGCCGATCCGCGAAGGCGAGCTGGACGAGTACCTGGAGCGCAACGCGGAGATGCCGTCCCTGCACTACGCGAAGTTCGGCGGCGAGGACCTGCCGGGCTTCCCCGAGGCCTGGACGGACCGGTAGATGCGCGCGCTGGGGGTCAACACCTGGGTGTGGACGTCGCCGTTGACCGACGCCGCGCTGGAGCGGATCGCGCCCCGCGTGGCGGAGTGGGGGTTCGACGTGATCGAGCTCCCCGTGGAGAACGCGGGCGACTGGGACCCCCGGCGCGCCCGGGCCCTGCTGGACGGGCTGGGCCTGACGGCCAGCGTCGTGCTGGTCATGGGGCCGGGCCGGGAGCTGGTCGCGACCGACGCGGCCACCCGCTCGGCCACGCAGGACTACCTCAGGCGGGTCGTGGACGCGGCCGCGGCGGTGGGCTCCCCCGTCGCCGCCGGTCCGGCCTACGCCTCGGTCGGCCGCACGTGGCGGATGTCCCCGCGTGAGCGGGCGGGGATCGGCGCGGAGCTGACCGAGGCGCTGGCCCCCGTGGTCGGGCACTGCTCGGCCGCGGGGGTCCGCCTGGCGGTGGAGCCGCTCAACCGGTACGAGACGAGCGTGCTCAACACGGTGGACCAGGGGCTGGAGATGCTGGCCGACCTGCCCGCGGAGCACTGCGGGCTGGCCCTGGACGTGTACCACATGAACATCGAGGAGCGGGACGTGGCGGCGGCCGTGCGGCGTGCCGCGGGCAGGATCACGCACGTGCAGGTGTGCGCGAACGACCGCGGCGCCCCCGGGGCCGACCACCTGGACTGGAGCGCGATCCTCGGCGCGCTCGGCGACGCGGGGTACGGAGGACCCCTGGTGATCGAGTCGTTCACGGCGGACAATGCCAGCATCGCCACGGCGGCCTCCGTCTGGCGACCGTTGGCGGCGACCCAGGACGCGATCGCCGTCGACGGCCTGGCCTTCCTTCGCGCCCTGAGCCGACGAGAGGAGCCGCCGTGCAGGTAGGCAGTGCTCCCCGGGGGCTCCGGTCCGCCCGCACAGGGGCGGTCGGGCCCCGCGGAGGGCGGGAACCGGCCGCCGTGTCCGCACCACGGCCGACGGTGACCTCGGGCCAGGAGGAAACGTCCACCACCCCCGCTCGGTGCCGCGCTCGCCGGAAAGCGCTGACTGAGGTAGGGCGGCTCCATCCCCACGAGGAGACGTCACCATGCCCGCTCACAAGACCCCCTCCGCCGCCGGATCCGAGTTCCCGGACCCGGTGGCGGACACCCCCGCCACCTGGTGGCTGACCGGGGTGTCGTTCGCGGTGGCCGGTGCCGCCGTCGCCTCCGTCGTGTTCCTCGGCGGGAACGGCGTGAACGGCGCCTCCGCCGCGCCGGAGGCCTCCGCGGACCACCCCGACGCCGAACAGGTCGGCTCACTGCTCGCCCACACCCGCACGGCCCACGAGGGACTCGTCCCCGTGGTGGAGGACATGGAGGAGTTCCTGCCCACCGACGGATCGCATCCGCCCCTGGAGCTGACCGAGGCCTCGGTGGTCAACTCCTGGCGCACCGAGGTCCAGGACGCCTCGGTGCACTTCGGCGAGGTCCCCGAGTCCGGTGGCGCCCACCGGACCGCGCACGCGGGCCTGGCCTCCTCCGTCCGGCTGCTGTCCATGTCGGTCGACACCTACGCCAAGGCCGCCCTGGTCCAGGACGAGGACCTGCGCATGGACGTCCTGCACATCGCCATGGAACTGCGCGACCAGGCGGTCGTGTCGTGGTCGGTGGCAGCCACGCACCTGGACGCGGTCAGCGTGGACGCCGGTCACGGCCACGTCCACCTGTACCTGCCCGCGGCCCCCGACAGCGGCGCCCTCGCTCCCGACGGCGCCGAAGAGGGCGCGGGGCCCGAGGACGCCGGGGAGGGCTCCGGCGGCGGACACGACCACTGATCACCAAACCCCCCTACTCCAGGAGGAGACGAACATGCCGCGACCAGTCACCCTGTTCACCGGACAGTGGGCCGACCTGCCCTTCGAGGAGGTGTGCTCCCTGGCCTCCTCGTGGGGCTACGACGGTCTGGAACTCGCCTGCTGGGGCGACCACCTCGACGTCACCCGGGCCGCCGTGGACGACGACTACGTGCGCGACCGGCTGGACACGCTCAAACGCCACGGACTGGGCCTGTGGGCGATCTCCAACCACCTGCTGGGCCAGGCCGTCTGCGACGACCCGATCGACCACCGCCACCGCGACATCCTGCCCGCGCGGGTATGGGGCGACGGAGAGCCCGAGGGCGTGCGCCAGCGGGCCGCCGAGGAGATGAGGACCACCGCCCGCGCCGCCGCCAGGCTCGGCGTGTCCACCGTGGTGGGCTTCACCGGCTCGGCCGTCTGGAAGTACGTGGCGATGTTCCCGCCGGTGGGCGAGGACGTCATCGAGGCCGGGTACCGCGACTTCGCCGACCGGTGGAACCCGATCCTGGACGTGTTCGACGAGGTGGGGGTGCGCTTCGCGCACGAGGTGCACCCCTCCGAGATCGCCTACGACTACTGGTCCACCCAGAGGGCGCTGGAGGCGGTGGGCCACCGCCCGGCCTTCGGCCTGAACTGGGACCCCAGCCACATGGTGTGGCAGGACATCGACCCGGTCGGGTTCCTGTGGGACTTCCGGGACCGGATCTACCACGTGGACTGCAAGGACGCCCGCAAGCGGGTGGGCAACGGCCGCAACGGGCGGTTGGGCTCCCACCTGCGGTGGGGCGACCCGCGCCGGGGCTGGGACTTCGTCTCGACCGGACACGGCGACGTGCCCTGGGAGGACTGCTTCCGCACGTTGAACGCGATCGACTACCGGGGGCCGATCTCGGTGGAGTGGGAGGACGCGGGCATGGACCGGCTGGTCGGGGCGGCCGAGGCGGTGGACTTCGTGCGCTCCCACGCCTACGACCCGCCCGAGGCGTCGTTCGACTCCGCCTTCGGGTCGGACTGACCTGGCCCCAGGCGCGGCGGCGGGGCGGCGCGTACCGGGGATCCCCCTCCACCGGGAGGCGGGGTCAGATCATCGGGGCGATGACCACCCGGTAGTGCCCCCCGTCCGCGGTGGAGACGTCGCAGCGGAAGTCGTTGACCCGGTTGACGGAGCCCTGCACCGCGCTGTCGCCGAAGGCCGCGGTGTCCACCCCGGGCAGGTGCTCGCGGATGAAGGACACCGCCTCCTGGACGGACATGGCGGTGTCCTTCTGCTCTGGGGTGACACGCAGTCCGTTGTCGGTGAGACGGCTGATAACGACCCGGAACATGTGCTGTCTCCCTAGGGTGCCGGGGGGCGGACACCGGCATTCTGCCCCATCGCCTCCCCGGCTGGGAATCCTCCGTGAGGACGGGGGCTCCGGGGCGGCCCGCCCGGTCACACCTCCAGGTCCGCCTCGATGCCCTTGAGGCGGTGCCTGGCCAGGGCGAGGTTGCCCCGGGAGCGGTCCAGGGCCAGGTAGAGGAAGAGGCCCTGCCCCTTGCGGCTGGTGAGGGGCCGGATGATGTGGTACTGCCCGGACAGGGTGATGAGGATGTCCTCGATCGCGTCGTTGAGTCCCAACTGGTCCATGGTGCGCATCTTCGCGCGGACCACCTCGGTGTTCCCCGCGGCGGCCACGGTGAGGTCCAGGGAGTTGGTGGAGGCGAGGGTGCCCAGCGCCATTCCGCTGCTGTAGTCGACGACGGCGGCGCCCACCGCCCCGTCGATCTCCATCATGTCCTTGAGCCCGGCTTCGATGTTCGGCATGTCCTTCTCTCTCCTTGGCGTGGGTCGGCGCGGCGCCCTGCGGCCGGCGATCCAGCGGCGCAGGCCGGAGGCGCCTCTACGGGGCTGCCCACCGGTCACGCGGCCACCGGCCGGGGGCGGTCGACGGACAGCGTCCGCAGCGCGGTGAGCACGCGCTCCAGCACCTTGCGGTCCACGGACGCGACCGCCGGCGCGGCGGGGCGGGGCAGGTCCCGCCGGGGCGGGCGGTCGGTGTCGTCGCGGGGAGGCGGCACCCTCGCCGTGCGCACCAGGTCGCGCAGCCGCCGCAGGGCGAAGCCGAGGCTGCCCTCCGTGCGGCCCATCCGCACCCGTACGCACAGGTCGGAACCCTCCACGACGGCGAACAGCACGTGGTGGTCGGTGTCGGTGACGACGACGTCCTCCACCCGCTGGTCGGCGCACAGAGGCCCTTCCCGGACGGCCCTGAGGATCGCCGCCGCGTCCGCGGCCGGATCGTCGGCGCCGGCGTGGGCGAGGACGCGCCCCCGCCGCCAGTCCACGAGGCAGGCACTGCGCACCCCCGGCGTCTGGAGCATCTCCCGCAACTGCTGGTCGAAGCGCACGTCGGTCCTTTGCGAAGGCTGGGGCCGGGACTTGCGTCGGCCCGCGACGAATCAGGCTAACTGTCCTTTGCGGACATCACGAGAATAGGCGTCACCCGTTCACACCGCAGCCTTTTCAGTGATTTATTATGTTATGCCTGACCGGAGGGGGTGGGAGAAATCCGAAAGGGGAGACGAAGAGGCACTGGCGCGTGTTTCGCCCCGCGAAGAAAGGCGATCGACCCGAGTGTCGCGCACGGTCACCTTTTCTCCCCGGCGGGGGCTTCGGGACCTCGGACCCGGGTCGCGCCGGTGAGGGGGCGGACGGAGCGGGAGGCGACGGGGCCGCGAGCGGACCGGCTGCCAGGGGAAGGCGGGAGGGGAGAGGGAGATGAGCGGGGAGGGAGCGGGACTGACCGGGGGCACGGGTCCGTGGCGGTGAGGGAGCGGGACTGCGAGGGGTCAGAGCCAGACGACCTCGGAGGTCTCCAGGTCGTAGCGGGCGGGGACGACGTCCAGGCGCCCGGACTCGACCAGCTCGCGCAGGTCGTCGTCCACGCGGAGCTGGTCGGCGATGTACTCGGCGTTGGCCCGGACGCAGGCGTCCACGAAGTCGCCGCCGTCGTCGGGGGTCGCCTCGACCACCGGCAGGATTCCCTCCACCAGGTAGCCGACGTGGCCGTGCGGGACCTCTCCGGTCTCGTGGGCCTCCACGGCCGCGGTGACCGCGCCGCACGAGGAGTGCCCCAGGACGACGATGAGCGGGACCGCCAGGTGCTCGGCGGCGTAGCTGATGCTGCCCAGGACGGACTCGTCCAGGACCTGGCCCGCGGAGCGGATGGTGAACAGGTCGCCGAGCCCGCGGTCGAAGACCAGCTCGGGCGCCACGCGGGAGTCCGCGCAGCCGAGGATCACGGCGAAGGGGGCCTGCCCCCGCGCCATCTCCTCCCTGCGGGCGCGGTCCTCGTTGGGGTGGCGGGAGTCGTACCGGCGCCAGCGCTTGTTGCCCTGCTTGAGGAGGCGCAGCGCCTCCGCGGCGTCCCCCGGCCGGGGTGCGGGCATGGGTGCCGACCAGGCGGGAGCGGAGGCGGCGGTGGCGACCGCGGCCCCGACCCCTCCGGTGAGTGAGGCACGCAGGGCATTACGGCGAGTGATGGCCATGTGAGGTCTCATTCTTGACGTGACAAATGTGGACTTTTGCCGCCAAACGAGGGCCAAATTACTCTTGCACCACGAACCAGATCAAGGGTTTTTAACGCGCCCCTAACGTCCTCCAGCGCAGCACCCGTTCCGGAACGGATGCGAAAGCACCGCTTCCGCGCCGCTGAACTCGGACAATGCCGGACGCGGGGTTTTCCTCCGGCTTCGCGCACCCTTCTCCGCGTTTGACGAAAAGTGCTCCCCGGAACACACCCCGCGACCGGACGGAGGGGGCCGCCCGGGGACGCCGCGGGCCCGGGATAGAATGCATTACCAACCGACCGTTCGTTAAGAAATCCTCGTGGGGCCCGGTGGCTGAGGGCGCGCCTGCGGCCGTCCCCGCCCACAGGGCCGCTCCCACCAGGTAGATTCGACAACCGTGTCCAGATCTTCCCCTGTCGAACCAGCGCCCTCCCGCCGCGGGGCAGCGGGGCGGCGACGCTCCGGCCGCCCCGGCCACGACGCCGACTCCGTCCTGCGCGTGGCCGCGCGCGTGTTCAACGAACGCGGGTACGACGGCACGAGCATGGAGGACCTGGCCCGCGCCCTGGGCGTGACCAAGTCGGCCATCTACCACCACGTCACCGGCAAGGCCGAGCTGCTGCGCCGCTCCCTGGACCTGGCCATGGACGCCCTGTTCGCGGTCACCCGCGAGGAGGCCTCGACCACCGGCCCGGCCATCGACCGCCTGGAGCACGTGCTGCGCGGCAGCGTCCGGGTGCTGGTGGACGAACTGCCCCACGTGACCCTGCTGCTGCGGGTGCGCGGCAACACCGAGGTGGAGAAGCGCGCGCTGGAGCGGCGCCGGGAGTTCGACCACCTGGTCGCCGACCTGGTGCGCGAGGGCGCCGCCGACGGCGACATCCGCCCGGACGTGGACCCCGCGGTCGCGGCGCGCCTGCTGTTCGGCATGGTCAACTCGATCTCGGAGTGGTACAAGCCGGACCGCGGGCTGGACTCCGACGAGGTCGCCGACACCCTGGCGAGGATCGCCTTCGCGGGGCTGCGGGCCTGAGGGTCCGACCGCCATGACGGGCTTCGAGGCGTCGGGGGCGGCCCCGCGCTCCGACGGCGTGCGGGCCCGGCGGAACTGAGGGTCGCGCCAGTGTTCCCCTGCGTTGCCGCTGGCCACATCAGGCCACACACGTCTGAGAACACCTCTGGCGCATCAGTCTCCGGCCTCCCTACTATCCATGGAACCCGACCGAAATGGGACCAAGGTCATGGAAAGTAGTGAGCCGTGCTCGACCACCTCGCCCAGGACTGGCTGACCCCCTCCATCGCCTTCGCGGTCTCGGTGATCGGATCGTTCCTCGGGCTGTCCTTCGCCTCGCGCGCGCGCCGGACGACGGGACTCGTCCGGTGGCAGTGGCTGACCCTGGCCTCCCTCGCCCTGGGCGGGATGGCTGTGTGGTCGATGCACTTCATCGCCATGATGGGCTTCTCCCCGCCCGGCACGGCCATCCGTTACGACGCCACGCTCACCGTGGTCAGCGGCGTCATCGCCATCGTGGTGATGGCCGTGGCGCTCACCCTGACCATCGTCAGGAGGACGTCCGCCTGGCTCCTGCTGGGCGGGTTCATCGCCGGGATCGGCGTCATCGCCATGCACTACCTCGGCATGTACTCGATGAACGTGCACGGGGAGATCCACCACGACCCGCTCTACGTCGCCCTGGCCTGCGCGGTCGCGCTGGTGGCCGCCACCGCCTCCCTGTGGTTCGCCTCCCGGCTGCGCGGCTTCCCGGCCATCACCGCCGCCTCCGTGGCCATGGCCGTCGCGGTGACCACCATGCACTACACCGGCATGATGGGCGTCCACTTCACGGAGCCGCGCTTCTCCCGGAACACCCCTCCGCCCGGTTCCAGCGCGCCGGACCTGGTCCTGCCCCTGCTCGCGGGCCTGTTCGTCTTCATGCTGATCTGTAGCCTCTTCCTCCTGCTGGGAGTGGAGGAGGAGCACCCGGACTACTCCCGGCGCGCGGCCGCCCCCGTCCCGCCCCCGCCCGGGAACGAGCCGGAGGCGCCCCCCTCGGGGTACGTGCCCCGGCACGCCACCGGCCCGCAGACCGCGCTGTCCGACGACGTGTGGACCAGGCGCCGCTGAGCCGCCCCGCTCCCCGGTCCCCGAGCCCCCCGCCCGGAAAACCCGTGGTGCGCTCCGACCCGGCGGTCCTAGACTCGCCGGAGCGGAGCGCGCCGTGTCCTCGGCGCCGACGACGGAGAGGAAGCAGTGATGACCGTTCCTGCGCATGGTTCGAACCCGACCTTCCCGACCGTTCGCGAGCCCTGAGGGGCGGTCCCCCTCCTGACGGCTCGCCACTCCAGAGAGTCCGTCGTGAACACGCACAACAGCACAGACACACCCGCCCCCTCCCCGCTGAGCGCGCTGGGATGGAACCGCCGCGTCGAGCGGGCCTTCGACGCCGCCGCCGCGGCGTGCCCCCACCCGGTGGTCCCCGCGCGCGTCTCCTCCTCGCGCCGCGGCGGGGCGGTGGTCCGTCTCCCCGGGGAGACGGCCGCCGACTACTCCCCCGCCGTCACCAGAGCCGCCCAGGCCGACCCGTCCTCCGCCCCGTGCAGCGGCGACTGGGTCGCGGTGCGCCGCTCCGGCGACACCTGGGTCGTCGAGGCCGTCCTCGAACGCTCCGGCAGCCTCGTCCGCCAGGGCGTGGCCCGGGACTCCCACGACCAGGTCCTGGCCGCCAACATCGACGGCGTCCTGATCTGCGAGGCCGCCGACCAGGAGCCCAACGTGGGCCGCCTGGAACGCTTCCTCAGCCTGGCCTGGGCGAGCGGTGCGACCCCGGTCGTGGCGGTCACCAAGGCCGAACTGGCCGGGGACCGCCTCCCCGAGGTGCTCGAACTCGTCCGCTCGGTGACCGCGGGCGCCGACGTGTACACCGTCAGCGCGCACACCGGCCTCGGTGTGGAGGAGCTGGCCGCGCGGTTCCTGCCCGGTACCACCTGGGTCCTGCTCGGCACCTCCGGAGCGGGCAAGTCCAGCCTGGTCAACGCCGTGGCCGGGCGGGACCTGATGGACACCGGCGAGATCCGCCACGACAGGCGGGGGCGGCACACCACCACCCGCCGCCAGCTCCTCCAGCTGCCGGGCGGCGCGCTGGTCCTGGACATCCCCGGGGTGCGGCGCATCGACGTGCCCGGCGACGCGGAGGGCGTGGACCGGACCTTCGCCGACGTCTCCGACCTCGCCGAACAGTGCCGCTTCCGGGACTGCCGGCACGGCAGCGAGCCCGGCTGCGCGGTCAACGCCGCCGTGGACGAGGGCGAGCTGGACGCCAGGCGGCTGGAGCGCTGGAACCGGCTCCGGCGCGAGTCCGAGTGGAACCGATCCCGGGGCGACGCGCGTCTGCGCGCCGAGCGCAGGAAGCAGTGGAAGGCCGTCGACCGGCAGGGCCGGGAGAACGCCTGGCGCAAACGGGGCGGCTAGTGACCAGAAATGTTGCCGATGGGATGCGAGAGGCCCCGACCTGCGATGATCTTGTACTTATAGTCGATGTCGGCGCTCCTCGGCTTTCGTGGTTCTTGGAGTTCTGTCCGGTTCGGGTGGATCCGGCTCACGCTGCGGTATCGATCTGGCCCCTGACGATCTCTCTGATTAACCGCTTCAACCCCAGGTCGGGGACCCTACGGGATATTCGGTGTTCGATCACGTGCTCTCTGAGCGCGGTGATCATGTCCGCGAAGGCCGGATCGGTCTTGGAGTGGTACCAGGGCTGACGGTGGCGGCGGGCGGTCACGTCCGCCCGCCCGTCGCCGTGCAACCGATACCAGAGCACGATGAGGCTGTAGGCCAGCAGTTGGAACGGGACCGTGCGCTCAACGGCGGCCCGGGTGCGGTTACGGGCCTGTTCCAACCCCAGGTGAGCTCGGGTGTCCTGGAAACACACCTCGATCGGCCACCGGTCGGCGTAACGGGCCAGCACCTGCGCGGCGGGGCTGGAGGTGTCGGTGGTCAACAACGCCACCTCGTAGGGCTTGCCGCTGCCCGGGGTGCGCACCAAGACCAAGCGCACGGGAGTGGGACCCAGGGTGCGCGCCCACCGGCAGTCGACGACGGCCATCTCCTGGCCAGTGCCGTTGTCCAGGGGGACGAAGTCCGCGGACCCGGCGATCTGTTCGGGGGTGCCCAGTTTCTGGCCGCTGTAGGCGGGCCTGCCGGGTCGGGTCGCGGACCCCACCTTTGGGGTCCGTGGCACCTCAGACAGCACCGCGTTGGCCGCGACCCTAAAGGTCCAGGTCATGTTCGCGGGCAGGGCGCGCAGGGCCGGGTTGTGGTAGGCGGCATCAGCCACCACGTGCACGGTGCGGTCGGGGAACTGGCGGGCCTGTTGGGTGGCCAGGGCGATCGCGGTCTCGGTCTTGGTGGGCCGCTGCGCGGTGTCGGGGTCGGTGGTGTGGCCGGTGGCAGGGGTGGACAACGCCAGGGCCTTGTCGAGTTCCTCGTCATGGGCGGTCTGCGCGGCGGCGAGCTCTTGGGCTCGTTGGTCCAGGCGAGCGAGCAGGGCGAGCTTGGAGTCGGGGCCGGGCAGGCGGTGTCCTGTGGGTAGGGCGGCTTCTTTGTCCAGGCGCAGTTGCAAGCCTGTGTGGGCTTGGTCATGGCGGTGGCGGGCGTGGTCGAGGACGCGGGCGGTAGCGGCGGTGGCCGAGACGTGTGCGGTGTGGGGGTCAGGGATCGGGCCTGGGCATGCCTGGCCTGTGGGGCGCCTGGTGCGGGAGGGCCGCCAGCAGCTGACCAGGGTGGGCAGTGCCAGGGCTCGGGTCCGGCCGGGCAGGTGGACGGCCAGGGCGGTGACCACGTAGCACACACCCCAGGTCAGGGGGTCGCGGGCAGGGCGTGCTCCGTCGTGGTGGCGGTAGCGGTGATGGACGTGGCGCCCGGAGCGTTTGATCAGGGTGTCGTCCACGACCAGGGTCAGGTCTTGGCCGGGGGTGGTGCAGAGGTCGACGATGAGGCGGGCCATGATCTGACCGAGGTGGTGGGGGTTCCACCGGCGGCGGGAGAAGAAGGTGTGGGCGCGGTCGTGGGGCCAGATGCGGGCCAGGCCGGATCCGGTGAGCATGCCGCACACGGTGCGTGGTCCGGTGTGGGTGATTAGTCCGGTGATCAGAGCGGCGAAGGTGGCGAAGGTCGGGCGGGTGAAGCAGGGCCAAAAGTGGTTGAGCAGGCGTTGCAGGGTGGGGGGTATGGTGGCGTGCGGGAGCATCAGCGAGCCTTTAGACGGGACTGGTTGATGCTCCCTTTGTCATGCCTGGGGCGGGGTCCTGTCCAGATTCATGCCAAAGCATGCGAAACCGGACAGAACTCCAAGAACCACGAAAGCCGAGGGCGCTCGAAGCTCGCTATAGGTACAAGATCACGGTGAAGAGGACGGGCGGACCGGTGGACCTTCCAGTCACCGGCTGGCGCCTCGTCCTCTCTCGTGGGCGGGGCTGTCGGCCCGGCGGGGTCCCCGCGTCTCCGGTGGGACGCGGGGACCCCGCCGCCGTTCGGGGCCGCCGCAGCCCGGCTGCGAAGACGCGGAGCCGGAGAGCCCGGGTCAGAACCCGAAGGCGCGCCCCGCGTTGCCCGCGATGACCCCGGCGAGCTCGTCCTCGTCCATGCCCTTGACCCGCGCCAGCGTCCGCAGCGTGTGCGGGATCAGGTAGGGGGCGTTGGGGCGGCCCCGGTAGGGCTTGGGGGTGAGGAAGGGCGCGTCGGTCTCCACCAGCATCAGCTCCGGCGGCGCGGCCGCCGCGGCCTCGCGCAGGGACTCCGCGCTGGCGAAGGTGACGTTGCCCGCGAAGCTCATGAAGTACCCGTGCTCGGCGCACACCTTGGCCATGGCCGCGTCGCCGGAGAAACAGTGGAAGACCACCCGGTCCGGAGCGCCCTCCTCCTCCAGGACCCGCAGCACGTCCTCGTGGGCGTCGCGGTCGTGGATCATCACGGCCTTGCCGTGGCGCCTGGCGATGGCGATGTGGCGGCGGAAGGACTCCTCCTGGGCCCACTCGCCCTCGGGGCCGGTGCGGAAGGTGTCCATGCCGGTCTCGCCGACCGCCACCACCTGGGGCAGCGCGGCCAGCTCGTCGATGGCGGCCAGCTGCGCCTCCAGCTCCGCCGTCCCGCCGGGCTCGCGGAGCTTACCCGCCCAGTCGGTGTCGTCCACCTCCACGCCCGGGGCGCCGTCACCGTGCACGACGCGCGGCGCCTCGTTGGGGTGCAGGGCCACGGCCGCCCACACGCGACCCGGGTGCGCGGCGGCCACCTCGGCCGCCCAGCGCGAGGAGGCCAGGTCCACGCCCACCTGGACGAGCGGGGTCACCCCGACGCCCTCGGCGGCGGCGATGATCTCCTCGACCTCCGGGGTCTGCATGTCCATGTGGGTGTGGCTGTCGGCCACCGGTACGCGCAGGGGCTCGGGTACCGGAGGGGGCGTCTGGTCGTTGCGCTCCCTGACCGCTTTACCGCTGCGCTTTCCCATGCTCACGTTCCTCCACGAAGAAGCGCCGACGGGCTGTGCCCGCCGGCGCGGTCGTCCCTCTCGCCGCCGTGGCCGGAGCCTACTCGGCGGCACCCTCCAGGCGGGCCAGCTCCTCGTCCACGACCGACGGGTCGAGCTTGGCGAACAGCGGCTCCGGGCGCCCGAGCGGGGTGCCCGGCACGATCGGCCGCGACTCCCAGCGAGCCTCGTCGTCGGCGTAGTCCCCGGTGATGACCGGGTACTCCACCTCCTCCTCCGAGCCGCCGATCGTGTCGCGCCCGGAGTCGATGCGGGGCATGCCCGTCCAGGTGCCGGTGCCGCCGAGCATCGCGTACACCTTGTTCGCCGACTCTGGCAGGTACGGGGTGAGCAGCGTGTTGGCGTCCTGGACCAGCTGGAGGGCCACGTGCAGCACGGTGGCCATCCGGTCGGGGTCGGTCTTCTTCAGCGCCCACGGGGCCTGGTCGGAGATGTACTTGTTGGCCTCGGCCACGGTGCGCATGGCCTCCTGGAGGCCCGCCTTGAACTGGGACCGCTCCAGCCGCTCGCCCACCCTGGCGAACGCGGCCCGCGAGTCCTCCAGCACCCGGCGGTCCTCGTCGGTCAGCTCACCGGCCGCGGGGATCTCGCCCAGGTTCTTGGCCGCCATCGAGATGGAGCGGTTGACCAGGTTGCCCCAGGCCGCCACCAGCTCGTCGTTGTTGCGGCGCACGAACTCGGCCCAGGTGAAGTCGGTGTCCTGCGTCTCGGGACCGGCGGCCATGATGTAGTAGCGCAGCGCGTCGGCGGAGTAGCGCTCCAGGAAGTCGCGCACGTAGATCACCACGCGCCGCGAGGAGGAGAACTTGCGCCCCTCCATGGTGAGGAACTCGCTGGAGACCACCTCGGTGGGCACGTTCAGCCCGCCCAGCGGGCCGGGCTCGCCGCCCCGGTCGCCCTCGCCGTTGTGGCCCAGCAGGATCGCGGGCCAGACCACCGAGTGGAAGACGATGTTGTCCTTGCCCATGAAGTAGTAGGACCGGGCCTCGTCGCCCTGCCACCAGCGGCGCCAGGCCTCGGGCTCACCGATGCGCCGGGCCCACTCCACCGACGCCGACAGGTAGCCGATGACCGCGTCGAACCACACGTACAGGCGCTTGTTGGCGTTGTCGCTCCAGCCCTCCAGCGGGACGGGCACGCCCCAGTTGAGGTCGCGGGTGACCGCGCGCGGCTGGAGGTCCTCCACCAGGTTCAGGGAGAACTTGAGGACGTTGGGACGCCACTGCCCCTCCTTGCCCTTGAGCCAGGCGGTGAGGGCGTCGGCGAAGGCGGGCAGGTCGAGCATGAAGTGCTCGGTGTCCACGAACTCCGGCTTCTCGCCGTTGATCCGCGAACGCGGCGAGATGAGGTCGATCGGGTCGAGCTGGTTGCCGCAGTTGTCGCACTGGTCGCCGCGCGCGCCGTCGTAACCGCAGATGGGGCAGATGCCCTCGATGTAGCGGTCGGGCAGCGTGCGGCCGGTGGACGGGGACACCGCGCCCTTGGTGGTGTGGGCGAACACGTACCCGTTCTCGTACAGCGCGGTGAACAGCTGCTGCGCGACGGCGTGGTGGTTGCCGGTGGTGGTGCGGGTGAACAGGTCGTAGGACAGGCCCAGGCCCACCAGGTCCTCGGCGATGATCCGGTTGTAGCGGTCGGCCAGCTCGCGGGGGGTCACACCCTCCTGGTCGGCCAGGACCTGGACCGGAGTGCCGTGCTCGTCGGTCCCGCTGACCATCAGCACGTGGTTGCCCGACATTCGCTGGAAGCGGGAGAAGACGTCGGAGGGGACCCCGAAGCCGGACACGTGACCGATGTGGCGCGGTCCGTTGGCATAGGGCCAGGCGACCGCGGTCAGGATGTGACGATTCGACGACATGACCCAAGCCTAAAGGTACTGCCGGGCCACGCCGTCCTCCTTTTTCCGCGCGTGGCCCACGGACGCGCGCACCGCGCCGCCCACACCGCGCCGAGTCCGGCTTTCCCGCGTGCGCGGTCCGGAGCACAGTCCCGCGCGCGATCCGGGGCACAGCGGCCCCGCGGTGCACCGGGGGCCGAAGGGACATTCCCCGGGGCTTGCCGCTACCCGTATGCTCTGCTGGACGAGCCGTGTGCCACCGGGACGCATGGTCGGGCAGCACTTCCCTCCCGGTCCCTCCCCAAGGCGGTGGTCACCATGGTTACCGGTGCCCTACCCCGCCCTGCCCGGCACACGACCGCGCTGCTGACCAGCGTGGTCCTGCTCGTCATCCTGTCCTTCCCCGTCGCCTCCGGCGGCGGGCAGCCGGCCGGACCGCCCCTGCCGCCGCACGGCCTGCTCAGCGCTCCCGAGGGCGCCGCGGTCCCGTCTGCGGACCAGGACCGGGTGACCCCTCGCGAACGCGCGGACCTGGCCGAGAACCCGATGGTCACCGTCGGGCCGCCCGCCTCCACGTGCGACCACCGGTCGGTGCTGCGCGACCTGCCCGACACCGTGCCCAGCAGCGCACTGCGCCTGGCGGTGTGGGACCAGCCCTGGTGGCCGCTCTCGCCCCCCGCGCCCGATCCCGTCCCGGACCTGGACTCCCCCGGGGAGCTGCCGCCGACACGGGCTCCCCCTCCCAGCGCGAACACCGCCATCTGACCATCCCCGCGCGCACCCCCCTGTCTCCGGCGTGCGTCGGGATCACCCGTATTCGCAGTGAAGAGGTACCAGGTCCTTGTCCAGTCAAACGGGAGCGGGCGCGCGTTGGATACGCGCCCTCATCTCCCTTCTCGTCATCCTCGTCGCGTTCGGCGCGGCGTGGTTCATCCCGCCGCGCCTGGGGCTCGACCTCAGCGGCGGCACACAGATCGTCCTGGAGACCCAGGACGGTCCCGAGGGCACACCCGCCAACTCCGAGAACACCGACCAGGTCGTCGAGGTGCTGCGCCAGCGCATCGACCGCCTGGGCGTGTCCGAGGCGACCATGTCGCGCTCGGGCGAGAACCGGATCATCGTCGAACTGCCCGGTGTGCAGGACCCGGCGGAGGCCGCGCAGATCATCGGCCAGACCGCCCAGCTGTCCTTCCACCCCGTGCTGGGCGTGGGCCAGTCCGGCGGCCAGGGCGTGCAGGCGCCCGCCCCGGGCGACTCCGCCAACGCCCCGCAGGCCACCGCGGACGAGGCGCGCGCCCCGTCCGACCCCGCGGCCGAGGGCGGTGACGAGGCCGCCGAGGGCGGCGGCCAGGAGATGACGCAGGAGCAGCTCGAAGAGCTCATGGCGCAGCAGGGCGGTATGGGCGGCCAGCAGCCCCCCGCCGGTCCCAGCGCGGAGAACCCCGAGGACGTCGTGATGACGCTCCCCGACTCCGACGGCACCCAGCTCCAGCTCGGCGAGACCGCCATCAAGGGCGACCAGGTGGCCAGCGCCGACGCCGCGCTGGACAGCGTCAACCGCGCGCAGTGGACGGTCAACGTCAACTTCCGCGGCGAGGGCGCCGACCAGTGGACCGCGCTGACCGCCGACGCCGCCTGCTACGACCAGGGCGACCCGCGCCGCCGCGTGGCCATCGTGCTGGACGGGCAGATCATCTCCGCCCCGGAGGTGAACCCGGAGTTCGCCTGCGACGTGGGCATGCCCGGCAACACCACCACCATCACCAGCCCCGACTTCACCAGTGAGACCGCCAACGACCTGGCCGTGCTGATCGAGGGCGGCTCGCTGCCGCTGCCGGTCACCGAGGTCCAGCGCCAGACGGTCGGCCCGACCCTGGGCGCCGAGGCCATCCAGGCCAGCGCCGTCGCCGCGATCCTGGGCCTGGCCTTCACCACGCTCTACATCACGCTGGTCTACCGGCTGGTCGGCTTCCTGGCCGCCCTCGCGCTGGGCTTCTACACGCTCATCGCCTACGGCGCCCTGGTCGCCATCAACGCCACACTGACACTGCCGGGCCTGGCGGGCTTCGTGCTGGCGATCGGTATGGCCATCGACGCCAACGTTTTGATCTTCGAACGCACGCGCGAGGAACACCAACGCCAGGCCAAGCTCTACGAGGCCAACAAGTCCGCGGGGCTGCGGGACGCCACCGAGGACGAGGCCGCCAAGGCCGAGTCCGGGGTGCTCACCCGCAGGCGGCGCCGGGCGGTGCCGCCGAGCCTGGAGAAGGCGTTCGTCACGGGCTCCCGCAAGGCGTGGAGCGCCGTCCTCGACACCAACATCACCACGCTCATCGCCGCCTCCCTGCTGTTCTTCTTCGCCTCGGGCACCGTGCAGGGCTTCGGTGTGACCCTGAGCATCGGTACCCTCGTCTCGATGTTCTCCGCGCTGGTCATCGCGCGCGTGTTCGTCGAGTGGGCGGTGCGCCGCGCGGTCGTGCGCAAGCACCCGGCCGTCAGCGGCCTGAACCGCATCGGCGGCGTCCGCACCTGGCTGGTCGCCAGGAACCCCGACCTCATGGGCCACCGCACCAAGGGTCTGATCGTGGCGGGTCTGATCGTGGCGGCCGCGGTCGCCGCTCCGCTGATCCGCGACACCAACCTCGGTGTGGAGTTCACCGGCGGCCGCGTGCTGGAGTACGAGGTCAGCAGCGGGGAGGGCGTCTCGGTCGACGAGGCCCGCTCGGTCATCTCCGCGCTGGACTTCCCCGGCTCGGACACGGCCGTGGTGCAGGAGTCCGGTGACGGCGACATCTCGGTGCGCACCGGCAGCATCTCCGACGACGACGCGGCCAGGATCGCCGACGCCCTGGGCGAGCAGACCGGCGGCGTGGAACTGGTCAGCGACGAGCTGATCGGCCCGAGCATGGGCGACGAGCTGCGCAACCGCGCGCTGATCGCCCTGGGCGCGGCCCTCGCGCTCCAGATGGTCTACCTGGCCTGGCGCTTCCGCTGGTCGTTCGGCGTGTCCACCATGCTGTCGCTGGCCTTCAACCTGGTCCTGGTGATCGGGCTGTTCATCTGGTTGGGCAAGCCGATCGACGGCGTGTTCCTCGCCGCGCTCCTGAGCGTCATCGGCTTCTCCGTCAACGACACGGTGGTGGTGTTCGACCGGGTGCGCGACGAGTGGGCCCGGGACGACAAGTCGAAGTTCTCCGAGATCGCCAACCGCGCGGTGCTCAACACCCTGCCGCGTACCGTCAACACCTCGATCGGCGCGCTGATCATCCTGGGCTTCCTGACCTTCTTCGGCGGGTCCTCGCTCCAGGACTTCTCGATCGCCATGCTGGTGGGTCTGACGACGGGCGTCCTCTCGACGATCTTCGTCGCCGTCCCGCTGGCCATCTGGCTCCAGAGGTGGGACAGGACCGACGCGCCCCACGTGGTCAAGGAGCGCAAGGCCAAGCAGAAGGTGGCCGCCAAGGCCGCCCGCGAGGCCGACGACGGCGCCGTCGTCTAGCGCCGCGAACGGGTCCCCGGCCCCGCGGCCGGGGACCCGCCGCGATCACACGGCCCGCCGCCCCCAGAGGTGGTGCGGCGGGCCGGACGGCGAAGGGACCGGGGGGGAGCGCCTCCCCCCAGGCCCCTCC
>NZ_CBDRFA010000109.1:0-25971 GCF_965343085.1 Nocardiopsis synnemataformans
CGAAAGTCTTTCCTGGATGGTGGTTTCGGCGGGCCACCCCCGGCGACCCGCCGAACGGACACGGGGGGATCTACCCACCTTCCGTTCCGACCGAGCGCCTCGCGTCACGGGCGTTGGGGAAAGGAACCCCCGGGCCGTGCTCCGCCTGTCAGAGGACGCCCCCGTCGGAGGGCCCAGGCAGGGGAGGCCGTGCGCGCGTCCTCCGGGCCGGTTCACAGCGGGTGCAGGCGGGCCGCCGCGCCCGCGCGCACGGCCTCCGAGACCCGGTCCAGGACCGGGGAGCGCAGGTTCCACCGCTGCCAGTACAGGCGCACGTCCACGGGGCGGTCCGGAGCCAGGGCCACGAGCCGCCCCGACGCGATGTGCTCCGAGCACTGCGGTTCGGGGACCACGCCCCACCCGAACCCGAACAGGACGGCCCGGGCGAAGTCCTCCGAGGCCGGGATGTGGTGACGGGGCCCGGCGGGCTCGCTGCCGGACTCGCGCAGGAACCGGTCCTGGAGGTCGTCGCGGCGGTCGAAGTTGACCACCGGGGCCCGGGCGAGCAGCTCCGGGTCCGCCCGGCCGCCGAGGTGCTCCCGGTCGAAACCCGGACTGCACACCGCGCGGTAGCGCATCGCGCCGAGCCCCGCCACGGTGCACCCCTGGACCGCCTCGGGGGTGGAGGTCACGGCGGCCATCACCGTTCCCGAGCGCAGCAGGGAGGCGGTGTGCTCCTCGTCCTCGCGGTGGATCTCGAACACCGCGCCCAGGTCGGCGGGCAGGTCCGCCAGCGCCGCCAGGAACCAGGTGGCCAGGCTGTCTTCGTTGACGGCCAACGGCACCGACACCCGGCCCCGCTCGCGCTCGCCCCGCCGCAGCTCCGCGTCGGCGTCCTCGTCCAGCAGCAGTACCTGGCGGGCGTAGCGCAGCACCACGTCCCCGGCGGCGGTGGTCCGCACGGGGTTCGTGCGCTGGACCAGCACCCGGCCCGCGGTCTGCTCCATCGCCCGGACCCGCTGGGACACCGCCGAGGCCGTCACGTGCAGCCGCCGCGCGGCGGCCTCGAAGGTGCCCTCGTCCACCAGGGTCGTCAGGGTGCGCAGATGGTCGAACTGGAACGGCATCTTAAGCCTCTCTCAGGGATGCTAAGAAAGTTTAGCTTTACTGCACACGGGTGCCGGACCTAGCGTTTCGGGGTGAACGAGACACTCCTCCCCGCCCTGCTCGGTCTCGGTACCGGGCTGGCGCTCATCGTGGCCATCGGCGCCCAGAACGCCCACGTCCTGCGGATCGGCATCGAGGGCCGCACCGGCACCGTCCTGCCGGTGGTGCTGGTCTGCGCCCTGTCCGACGCCCTGCTCATCACGGCCGGGGTCCTCGGCGTCGGCGTCGTCGTCGAGGCCGCGCCCCTCGCCGTCACCGTGGTCCGCCTGCTGGGCGCGGGCTTCCTCGTCGTCTACGGCCTGTCCGCGGCGCGCCGCGTCCTGCGCCCCGGCTCCCTCGTGGTCGGCGGCGGGCTCTCCGGCGGTCGCGGAGCAGCGGTGACCACGGCGCTGGTGCTCACCTGGCTCAACCCGCACGTGTACCTGGACACGGTGGTGTTCCTGGGCTCCCTGGCCAACCAGCAAGGCGGCGACGCGCGCTGGTGGTGGACGGCGGGCGCGGTCACGGGCAGCTTCGCGTGGTTCTTCGGGCTGGGTTTCGGCGCCCGCCTGCTGCGCCCGGTCTTCGCCCGCCCGGGCGCATGGCGGGTCCTGGACGCGCTCATCGCCGCCGTCATGCTCACCCTGGGCGTGCGCATGGCCCTCGGCGCATGAGCGGTCGCCCCTCGCCGGGGCAGGGCGGGCGGCGCGCCGCCCGGCCCCGAGGGACGCGGGTGCCGAGACCAAGGGGAGGTCCCCCCGGGCGCGGTGGCCGGTGGGCCCCGTCCGCGGTGTTCGGGCACCAGGGGCGGCCCCCTCCGGGCGACTTCCACGGACGGCGTCACGGGCGGCTCGCGGTGTGGCCCGGGTCTCCTGCTGGACGGCCGTACACGCCCTAGTCATAAAACGTTTCAAGTGCAGAAGACCCGGCTGGCCAGGGCAAGGGGTGGGTAAACCTTGACACGTGAGAAGAGCTGGCGGTAGTTTCGGCGCAACCTGAGTGAAACGATTCAATGGGCGTCCTCGCCGGTCGGACCGGCGGGTGAGCCCTCCCCGAACGGAGCCCCACCGTGGCAGCACTCCCCGAACGCGGCGCGGACGCCCTGGCCGTCCTGCGGCGCCAGCACATCGAACTCCCCTCCTGGGCCTTCGGGAACTCCGGTACCCGGTTCAAGGTGTTCGCGCAGCCCGGCGTCCCCCGCGACCCCTGGGAGAAGATCGCCGACTCCGCAGAGGTCCACCGCCTCACCGGGGTCGCCCCCACGGTCGCCCTGCACATCCCCTGGGACCGGGTCGACGACTACGCCGCGCTCGCCGCCCACGCGCGCGACCTGGGCATCGGCGTCGGCACCATCAACGCCAACGTCTTCCAGGACGACGACTACAGGCTCGGCAGCGTCACCAACCCCGACCCGGGCGTGCGCCGCAAGGCGATCGACCACCTGCTGGAGTGCGTGGACGTCATGGACGCCACCGGCTCGCGCGACCTCAAGCTGTGGTTCGCCGACGGCACCAACTACCCCGGCCAGGACGACCTGCGCGCCCGCCAGGACCGCCTGGCCGAGGCCCTGTCCGAGGTCTACGACCGGCTCGGCACCGACCAGCGCCTGCTGCTGGAGTACAAGCTCTTCGAGCCCGCCTTCTACGCCACCGACGTTCCCGACTGGGGCACCGCCTACGCCCACTGCCTGGAGCTGGGGGAGAAGGCCGTGGTCTGTGTGGACACCGGCCACCACGCCGCGCACACCAACATCGAGTTCATCGTCGCGTTCCTGCTGCGCGCCGGGAAGCTCGGCGCCTTCGACTTCAACTCGCGCTTCTACGCCGACGACGACCTCATGGTCGGCGCCGCCGACCCCTTCCAGCTCTTCCGGATCATGTACGAGGTCGTGCGCGGCGGCGGCCTGGCCGCCGACACCGGGGTCGCGTTCATGCTCGACCAGTGCCACAACATCGAGCCCAAGATCGCCGGTCAGATCCGCTCGGTCATGAACGTGCAGGAGGCCACCGCCAAGGCCCTGCTCGTGGACGCCGACGCGCTCGCCGCCGCCCAGCGCGAGGGCGACGTCCTGGCCGCCAACGCCGCCCTGATGGACGCCTACAACACCGACGTGCGGCCCATGCTCGCCGACCTGCGGGAGAACCAGGGCCTGGACCCCGACCCCATGGCCGCGCACGCCCGCTCCGGCTACGTCGAGCGCGTCACCGAGGAGCGCAGGGGCGGCGCCCAGGCCGGGTGGGGCGCGTGAGCCAGCCACCGACCCAGCACAGCAGCACCGAACAGGGAGACCCCGTGTCCGACGTCGTCGAACAACTCCTCGCCCGCAGCAACACCCTCGGCGTGGATCCGCGCAACACCAACTTCGCCGGGGGCAACACCTCCGCCTCGGGCATCCGCACCGACCCCGTCACCGGACAGGACGTCGACCTGCTGTGGGTCAAGGGCTCCGGCGGTGACCTGGGCACCCTCACCGAGGACGGCCTGGCCGTGCTGCGCCTGGACCGCCTGCGCGCCCTCGTGGACGTCTACCCCGGCGAGGACCGCGAGGACGAGATGGTCGCCGCCTTCGACCACTGCCTGTTCGGAAAGGGCGGCGCCGCGCCCTCCATCGACACCGCCATGCACGGCCTGCTGCGCGCCGCGCACGTGGACCACCTGCACCCCGACTCCGGCATCGCCCTGGCCACCGCCGCGGACGGCGAGCGCCTGACCCGTGAGTGCTTCGGCGACCGGGTGGTGTGGGTGCCCTGGCGCCGTCCCGGATTCCAGCTCGGCCTGGACATCGCCCGTATCGCGGAGGAGAACCCGAACGCCATCGGCGCGATCCTGGGCGGCCACGGCATCACCGCCTGGGCCGAGAGCAGCGAACAGTGCCAGGCCAACTCCCTGGAGATCATCCGCACCGCCGAGAGGTTTCTGGAGGAGAACGGCCGCCCCGAGCCCTTCGGCCCCGCCCTGGACGGCTACGGCGCCCTGCCCGAGGCGGAACGCCGTGAGCGCGCCGCCGCCCTGGCCCCGGTCATCCGCGGGCTGGCCTCCACCGACCACCCCCAGGTGGGCCGCTTCACCGACAGCGACGTGGTCCTGGACTTCCTGGCCGGGGCCGAGCACCCCCGCCTGGCCGCGCTGGGCACCTCCTGCCCCGACCACTTCCTGCGCACCAAGGTCCGCCCCCTGGTGCTCGACCTGCCCGCCGACGCCCCGCTGGAGCGGGCCGTGGAGCGCCTGCGCGAGCTGCACGAGGAGTACCGGGCCGAGTACCGCGCCTACTACGAGCGCCACGCCGACGCCGACAGCCCCGCCATGCGCGGCGCCGACCCGGCGATCGTGCTGGTCCCCGGCGTGGGCATGTTCTCCTTCGGCAAGGACGCCAAGACCGCGCGCGTGGCGGGCGAGTTCTACGTCAACGCGATCAACGTGATGCGCGGTGCCGAGTCCGTCTCCACCTACCGGCCCATCGAGGAGTCGGAGAAGTTCCGCATCGAGTACTGGGCGCTGGAGGAGGCCAAGCTCGCCCGCCTGCCCAAGCCCAAGCCGCTCGCCACCCGGGTCGCCCTGGTCACGGGCGCGGCCAGCGGTATCGGCAAGGCCATCGCCGCACGCCTGGCTGGCGAGGGCGCCTGCGTGGTCGTGGCCGACCTGGACGCGGACAAGGCGGCCGCCGCCGCGGCCGAACTGGGCGGCGCCGACACGGCCGTGGGCGTGGCCTGCGACGTCAGCGACGCGGACGCGGTGGCCCGCGCCTTCGCCGCGGCGGCCCTGGCCTTCGGCGGCGTGGACCTGGTGGTCAACAACGCCGGGCTGTCCATCTCCAAGCCGCTGCTGGAGACCACCGAGCGCGACTGGGACCTCCAGCACGACGTCATGGCCAAGGGGTCCTTCCTGGTCTCGCGCGAGGCGGCCCGGACGATGACCGCCCAGGGCATGGGCGGCGACATCGTCTACATCGCCTCCAAGAACGCCGTGTTCGCCGGGCCCAACAACGTCGCCTACTCCGCGGTCAAGGCCGACCAGGCCCACCAGGTGCGGCTGCTGGCCGCCGAACTGGGCGGCGAGGGCATCCGGGTCAACGGTGTCAACCCCGACGGGGTGGTGCGCGGTTCGGGGATCTTCGCCGGAGGCTGGGGCGCCCAGCGGGCCAAGGTGTACGGGGTCAAGGAGGAGGACCTGGGCGCGTTCTACGCCCAGCGCACCATCCTGGGCCGCGAGGTGCTGCCCGAGCACGTGGCCAACGCGGTGTTCGCGCTGACCGCGGGGGAGCTCTCGCACACCACCGGCCTGCACATCCCCGTGGACAGCGGCGTCGCCGCCGCGTTCCTGCGATGAGCGCCGCCGGAGGGGGCGCCGTCCACGCCGCCGTCGACCTGGGCGCCTCCAGCGGCCGGGTCATCGCCGGGCGGATCGAGGACGGACGGCTGCGCACGGAAGAGGTGGCCCGCTTCCCCAACGGGCCGGTCACCGTGCCCGCGGGCGGTCGCGCCAGCCTGCACTGGGACGTGCTGTCCCTGTACGCGGGCGTGGTCGAGGGGCTGCGCCGGGCCGCCGAACCCCACGGCCTGGCCTCGGTCGGCGTGGACTCCTGGGCGGTGGACTACGGGCTGCTGGACGCCGACGGCGCCCTGCTCGGCAACCCCGCGCACTACCGCGACGGCCGCACCGAGGGGGTGCCCGAACGGGTGTTCGCGCACCTGCCCGCCGAGCGGATGTACGCGGTCAACGGGTTGCAGGTGCAGCCGTTCAACACGGTGTTCCAGCTCGCCGCCGCCTCCGGCGGAGCCCAGCTGTCCGCGGCCCGCGGACTGCTGCTCGTGCCCGACCTGCTCGGGTACTGGCTGACGGGGGAGCGGGTCGCGGAACTGACCAACGCCTCCACCACCGGCCTGGTCGACGTGCGCGAACGCCGCTGGGCCGACGCCTGTCTGGACCTGCTGGAGGCGGGCTTCGGCGTCGCGGCGCGGGACCTGCTGCCCGGTCTGGTCGAACCCGGAACCGTCGTCGGCGCCCTCCGGGACGGCGCGGGCCTCGGTGCGACGGCGGGCGCGCCGCTGGTGGCGGTGGGCTCGCACGACACCGCCTCCGCCGTGGTGGCCGTGCCCGCGGCCACGCGCCGCTTCGCCTACGTCTCCTCGGGGACGTGGTCGCTGGTGGGTGTGGAGCTGGACGCCCCGGTTCGGACGGAGGCGAGTCGGGCGGCGAACTTCACCAACGAGCTGGGCGTGGACGGCACGGTGCGCTACCTGCGCAACGTCGCCGGGCTGTGGCTGCTCCAGGAGTCGCTGCGCACCTGGCGCGAGCGGGGGCGGGAGGTGGGCCTGGCCGACCTGCTGGCTCGGGCCGCCCGCGTGCCCGCGCTCTCGTGCGTGGTGGACGTGGACGCCCCCCGGTTCCTGCCGCCGGGCGACATGCCCGCGCGGATCGCCGCGTTCGCCGCCGAGACCGGGCAGCGCCCGCCGGAGGGCGAGGCCGAGGTGGCGCGGTGCGTGGTGGACTCGCTGGCGCTGGCCTACCGCCGGGCGGTGCGCCAGGCCGCCGAGCTGAGCGGGACGGACGTGGAGGTGGTCCACGTGGTCGGCGGGGGCTCGCGCAACGCGCTGCTGTGCCAGCTCACCGCGGACGCGGTCGGGCTGGAGGTGGTCGCCGGGCCCGTTGAGGGGGCGGCCATCGGCAACCTGCTGGTGCAGGCCCGCGCGGTCGGGGCGGTGGAGGGCGGCCTTGCCGACCTGCGCCGGGTCGTGGCCGACTCCACCGAGGTCAGCCGGTACCGGCCGAGTGGGCCGCAGGCCCCGTGGGAGGCCGCCGAGCGCCTGCTCCACGGCTGAGGCCGGTCCGTACACGACGACGGGGTCGGTGCTCGCGGAGGAGCACCGACCCCGTTCGTTCGGTTGTCAGGCGGCTGTCAGGTGAGGGATGCCTTCGCGGCGGCGCGGCGCGGTCGGCCCGTTCGCGCGGGGCTCCCGTTCCAGGCGCGGCGGGCGCGGGACGGCGCGACGGTGATGCCCAGCCCCACCGGTTCGAGCTCCCGCCTCGGCTCCGGTGCCCGGCTGGCAGGGGTCTCCGCCACGGTCTCCGTCACGTTCACGGCCTGCACGGGCGCGGGGGAGGGCTGAGGGTTCCGCCGCAGGGCCGTGAGCGCCCTGCGCGCCGCACCCCTGCGGACCCCCAGTCCGCTTCTGGACCCCATCGGGGCCAGGGTGTCCACGACCACCGCTACCGTGACCGCAACCGCTACGAGAATCGCCAGCGTCATGTTCCCCCGCTCCCCTTTTCCCCGGACGGCCGTGGCCGTTACTTGCTTATCCCCGGCCGCTGCGCCCTCCGCACCGACGACCCGCTGTCTCTGCAAGGTGCCCGTGTGGTCACTCCTGAAACCCCAGGGAAGACAGTGCATCGTGTGCCGTGCGGTCGAGGATGACTCTAGGCGCGACCTACGACGCTTTCGGGGGCGCCGTCCGCCCAACGCTCGCCGGTTCGGGAGCCACCAGGGCCCATCCCTGCGGCTCCTCAGCGTTCCCGGGCCTGCGCAGGAGCTGGGACCGCCTGCGCGATGCCCATCGAGCACCCATGCAATTTCTGAGGGCTGCCGGATCCCTGCGGTAGTCCTGCCGCATCCTGTGCTGGATGAAGTCCATGTTGCGGCACTGTCATGGGATTTCCTCTAAAAACCAGGTGGACCTGGCAAAACTCTTCAAAGCGGACGACTTTGAGAAATTTCAAAGAGAGGGTTTCATTGATGGGCTTGCAGTCGTACCCTGAAGCCAGGGCGAAGGGAGCTCGGGTATGGCGAGTCCAACGGTCGGCCGCAGGAGGCTCGGCATAGAGCTGCGTAAGCTCCGTGAGCAGAACAAGCTCACGATGGAGCGCGTCGCGGAGGATTCCGGACTGTCCGAACCCACAATCAGCCGTGTCGAGAACGGCAAACGGGTGCTCAAGCAGGTGGAGCTTCGAGGGCTGTTGGACCTGTACGGCGTGAGCGATCCGGTGCAGCAGCAGCGGCTCCGGGACATGGCCAAGGTCGCCGCCGAGGACGCCTGGTGGGACCAGTACGACGACGTCCTTCCCTCGGGACTGGGCAGTTACGTAGGGCTGGAGGCCGAGGCCATCGCGCTGAGGTCCTACTCCGACCGACTCATTCACGGACTCCTCCAGACAGCCGACTACTGCCGAGCGGTCATCAACGCAGGGGATCACCGAGCAGACGAGGAGTCGGTCGAACGTCTTGTCCAGTTGCGGATGCAACGACAGGACGTGCTCCGCAAGCGGCGTCCGCCCCTGCTGCGCACGATCATGGACGAGGCCGCGATCAGGCGGCCGATCGGTGGCCGCAGCACGATGGCGTCCCAGCTCAGGCGCTTGGTGAACGCGGCCGAGTCACCGGACGTCTCGGTGCAGATCGTCCCCTTCGCGCTCGGAGCCCATGCCGGGGTCGACGGGCCCTTCACCCTTCTGGAGTTCGAGGACCCGGACGTGCACCACCACGTCTACGTCGATTCGCGGGCCGGGAACATCTTCATCCAGAAGCGACAGGCAGTGGCAAGATTCCGAGAGCGCTTCGATCGGCTTCAGATGGAGGCGCTGTCACCACAGGAGTCTTTGGCCCTGATCTCTGACGCCGCAGAGGAGTACGAAAGTTGACTGCCATCCCCGACCTCACCGGTGCGCGCTGGTTCAAGGCTCAGGCCAGCGAATCGTCCACGGGCTGCGTCGAGATCGCGCACCTGGACGAGGGCACTGCCGTGCGCAACTCCAGGGACCCGGAGGGCGGCGCGCTGTTCTTCACCCCGCACGAGTGGGAGTGCTTCCTGGACGGAGCGCACAAGGGCGAGTTCGCCCGGCCCACCCGGTAACCGAGAAAGCCACTGCCCGGGGCGCTTGTGAGTTGGAGCCCATGACGTCCCGGGCAGTGCCAACCGAAGGGAGATCCCCATGGAAGAGGACCACACCGACGGCACGACTCCTGTCTACCACGACGACCCCGGCGCGGAGTTCTTCGAGCTGCGCCTGACCCGGGGCGAACACAAGGGCCGGGCGTTCGCCTGGGGAATGGACCTCCCCGACGGCAGCACCGTCATCTACAACATCCTGGACCGCTCTATCACCAGGGGGAACGTGCCCGAGACCACCGCCCGGCGGCTGCGCGCCGAACTCGTGTGGCTCTAGCGGCTCTAGCGAACAGTGGGGCCGGTGCTCTCCATGAACACCGGCTCCACTCGCCTTTGGTTCAGGTGGAGGCGGGTTCTGTCGCGGCTCGGTGCAGCCAGTTCGGGCCGGAGGGGGCACCGAACCAGGCTGTGTGCTCACCTGACGCCGTCACGGTGAGCCCGTACTCCGTCAGCTCCGGGCACCCCAGCGCCGTCCAGTACTCGTGCGCCGCGATGACCTCCTCACCGACCGGTCGCGGACCACCCTGTGCCACACGGCCGTCCGCGTACAGCCGCGCCCAGGACGGCGAGTCCAGTGCCGACAGCCACACGCACGTCTCGGCTTCACCCCGGACCACGCGCATGCCGATCCGGACACCGGGCACCATGAGCGCCAGCTGCGGACCGACCCCGCCCATGACCACGTCGCGGGCGTCTCCGGCACGCTTCCACGTGTGCTCGGCGGTGCCGTGCAGGTCGTGCGGTGCGTCGTACCGGGCGCGCTGATCACGCAGCGGCATGAAGCTGGCGTCACCCGCGAAGCGGCCCTGCGCAGAGCCCCGGTCCGACACCACGAGACGGGCCATGGTGCCGCCGGGCAGGTCGGCTGCCGGAGCCCACGGTGTGACGACCACGCCTCCGGGCCGGGTCTGTTCGATCCACGCGCGGGGAACCTCGACCACGGCGCAGGTGGCGATGACCACGTCGTAGGGCGCCCCCTCCGCGTACCCGGCGGCGCCGTCCGCCACGACGGTGCACGGCGCGTAACCGGCTGCCCGGAGGCGGTCGGCGGCCTGCCCGGCGACACCGGCGTCCACCTCCACCGTGGTCACCTCACCGGCCGGACCCACGAGTTCGCACAGGATCGCGGCGTTGTAGCCCGTCCCGGTGCCGACCTCCAACACGTGCTGTCCGGGGCCCACCCCGGCGGCCTCGATCATCGCCGCCATGACCGAGGGCGCTGAGGAGGAGGACGTCGGGATGTTCATGGGCCCGCTGTGGCCGTCGTTGACCTGCGTGATGACCGGCGCGTCGGCGTAGGCGAGATCCGCCCACCGCTGCGGCGCGTTCCGCCGGTCCAGGGGATCGCCCACAGCCTCGGGCCACACGCGGTCGGGGATGAACATGTGCCGGGGGACCTTGGCGAAGGCCTCCCGGACGTGGTCGTTCGTCTCCAGCGCGGCGGCCAGTTGGTTCCGCCGCTCCAGCAGCGAGGCGTGGTCGGGGGTCATACGCCACCGGTCCCGTTGCACAGCGGGCAGTCGATGAGTTCCTTGTCGGACCAGGGGCCGCTGCCGTCGCCTCCGGCGATGACCTTGCCGGTTCCGTTGCAGGGGGAGCAGTCTGCCATTCTCAGCTTCTTTCGAGAACACGCTAGGGGTGTGAGGGTTCGGGCGGGAACGGTCTCCCGAAGCGCTGTCCAGGAGCTTCCAGTGCGGCCACGAACGCCTCCAGCGTTGGCTCGATGATCGTGGGCGCCGTCAGACCGGAGGGCGATCTGTCGGTGGCCACCCACAGGTCGCCGTTGTGGTGGATGGCGTAGCGGTCGCCGTAGTGCCTGCGCATCGCGGCGAGCGCGGCTTCGGCCGCATCGGGCCTTGGGGCCTCGGCTCCCGGGGTGTCCCGCATGTGAGCGTCCGATCTGGATCGGGGGTCTGATCAGGACGCTACAGAGAGTGGTTCACGAGAACCTAGCGGGTTGCACGAAGTTGCACAGAAACTAGTCGAGCGCCTCGATCGCCGAGGTGATCAACGTCCGCGCCTTGGGCCCGTAGACGGCGAGCTTTTGGAGGCGGTTGAACGCCTTGATATGTGTCGCCACTTCAGTGGGGGAATTGATAGTTAATTCTGCTGTTGCGAGCTCGGAGCGAACAAGATGGTCATCGAATATGTAGAACCCTGCCATGGGCCAAATGGAACGATACGACGTGGAGGGTATTATGCCAAGCGAGACATTGGGAAGAGACATTGCAGAGAACAGGTGACTGAGTTGGTCCGCCATGGTTTCTCTGTCTCCGAAGCGGTACTGAAGGGCTGCTTCTTCCAGTATGATTGCGAAGCGGTGGTTTCCCTGGCGAAGTACGGTTGAACGCTCCATGCGTGCCTTGGTTGCCGCTTCGAAATCATCGTTCATTCCATTGAATTCAATTACCCTCTTGAAAAGCTCCCTTGTGTACTCGGGTGTTTGGATTGAGCCAGGGATCATGTCTGGTGTGTAGAAGCGAAATAGCTCTGTTTTTTCGTACAGCGGAACGTAGGATTCCTGGAGTTGGCGCAGTCCGGATCGCTGCTTGCGCCTCCACTCCACGTACAGGGACTCGGCGTTACGTGATGCTGCAATGAGGTCAACCGTTTGGCCTTCTGCCGTGCAGGCTCGGCACCAGGTGCGGATGTCCTCGTCGGATGGAGGTGTCTTCGCGTTCTCGATCCGTGAGGACTTCGACTTGTGCCAGCCGCATCGGAAAGCCAGTTCGGTTCCTGTTAGTCCAGCGTCCAGGCGGATTTCTTTCAATCGCGAAGCGACGGTCTCACGTGCGGCTTGGATGTTGGAGGGAAAAGATGAAGACACGAATTAGCAATCTGGTGGTCATGGGTCAGATGCGGAAGTCGGAGTGAGAAGCAGTCTGCTTCCAGATGGTCTCGAAATATGAGGAGCACAGTTTGGCCAACTCCGTGTCCTTGCCGAAGTAGCGCAGTGCCATGGATGCTTTCCTCTCGGGCTGGTTGCATCCGGTTGCACGAACATCCCGCGCCATCACCATACGTGTCAAGTCCGTGACCGGTTACGGACAGTGCGGGGTGCGAAAGGGTGTCGGGAGAAAGCGGTGGCGCCGCAGCTTCCGAACGTGTTCAATCCAGGGCGAAACGGTTCCGCGGTCGGGGCGCCGGGACTCCGTACAGAGCCAGCCAGCGGCAGAAAGAGGCACATGGACACGGTGGAGGCGTACGCGCGGAACCACGCCGAGGCGTGGAGACACCTTCTGGCGGGCCGTATCGAGGAGGACCACACCCACGACGGGTTCGACCTCCTGCGCACGGCGAACCCCATGGAGACGAGGGTGCACCTCACGCGCGCCTCGGCGCACCTACCGGACCGGGTGTCGTCCGCCCTGTCCGCGCCGGGCCGCGTCAGCCTGGACGATCCCTTCGGAAGGCTCCGGGCCCCGGAGGGGTTCGCGCGGACCCCGCGGCCCGTCATGGTGCGCTGGGGATCCGCGGCGCCCGCGCCCGCGCCCCAGCCCCGGCCGGAGGTCGAGATCGTCGCCGTGGGCGAGGAGAGAGCACTGCTCACGGTGGAACGGCTCGTGGTGGACGGCTTTCCCCTGCCGTCCCGCCAACCCCACAGACCCCAGTGCTTCCTTCCCGTCAGTCTTCTGGACGCGCAGGGCTGGCGGGCCTGGCTCGCCATGTATCAGGGCTCGCCCGCCTCGGCCTGTCTGACCTTCGACCACGGCGGCGTGGTCGCCCTCTACTGGCTGGTGACCGCGCCCGAGCACCGCACGCGCGGAGTCGCGCGTGCGGTGCTGTCGCGGGTCCTGCGCCACCACCAGGGGCGTGACGTGGTCCTCGTCCCGACCGAGGACGGCCGCCCCCTCTACGACTCGCTCGGCTTCGTCGAGGTGGGCAGGGGTTACTTCCACACGAGGACGAGCACCGAGGCCCCCGCCCGGTAGGCGCCGTCGGGTCTCAGGCCGTGGTCACGGCCACCTTGGTCCAGCCCGGCTCGCGGTGGTCGAAGGCGCGGTAGGAGTCCAGCACCTCGTCGAACGGCACCTCCTGGGTGAGGACCGAGGTGATGTCCACGCTGCCGCTGGCCACCATCCCCAGAAGCTCGGGGATGTAGGTGCGGTGGTTGCAGTTACCCATCTTCAGGGTGAGGTTCTTGTTCATCGCCGCGCCGATGGGGAAGTGCGTCATCGTCGGCGGGTAGACGCCGATGATGGACAGGGTCCCCGCCTTGGCGATCGCGTCCACCGCCCACCGCGCGGCCTGGGACGGCGCGTCGCCGGGAACCCAGGTGTCGCCCTGGGACCGGGGCTCGGGCACGAGCTCGGAGACCTCCGTCGCGAACTGCTCCCTGAGGTCCTCCTGGACGGCCGGTCCCCGCTTGGGCCGCTCCGCGTCGACCCCGACGGCGTCGATCACCCGGTCCGGGCCGATGCCCCCGGTGAGTTCCACCAGGGTGGCCACCGGGTCCTCCTCGGTGTAGTCGATCACCTCGGCGTGCAGCAGGCGCGCCTGCTCCAACCGGCTTCCGACCCCGTCGACCGCCAGGACGCGCCCCGCTCCCTGGAGGTAGGCGCTCAGCACGGCGAACAGCCCCACGGGACCGCATCCCATCACCGCGACGGTGTCGCCCGGGGTGATCTCGGCGAGCTTGGCCCCGAACCACGCCGTGGGGAAGATGTCGGAGACGAGGACGGCCTCCTCGTCGCTCACGCGCTCGGGGATGCCGACGAGCCCCACGTTGGCGTAGGGGACGCGCACCCGTTCGGCCTGGAGTCCGGGGAAGGAGCCGGTGGCCTCCGGCCCTCCGAAGAACGCCGTGCCCGCGCGTCGGCCCCCGGGGTTGGCGTTGTCGCACTGGGCGAAGTAACCGGTCCGGCAGTAGCTGCACGTCCCGCACCCGATGGTGGAGGGGATGACCACCCGGTCGCCCGGCTGGAAGTTGCGGACCTGGGAACCGACCTCGGTCACCACGCCGACGCCCTCGTGGCCCAGGACGGTGCCCGGCACCATGCCCGGCATGGTGCCCCGGATCATGTGCAGGTCGGTGCCGCAGATCGCGCTCGTGGTGATCTGCACGATCGCGTCCTGGGAGTGCTCGATGCGCGGTTCCGGCACGTCATCCAGGCGGATGTCACCGATGCCGTGCCATACGACGGCCTTCATGGTCTTCCTCCCAACAGCGGCGGGACGCGTTGACGCGGCCCGAAGCGGTGGATGTCCGTTGGGTGCGGCGGCTACCCGGGCCCCGAGACCGTAAACGGGGCCGAGGCCGGTCCGACCGACCGCGACGACGTGGAGCACCGCCCGACCGCGTCCGCGTGGAGCCGTCGCGTCCGCGCGCAGTCGCGCCTCAGGCCTTGCGGGCCAGGCCGCAGTACTGGGGAATGTCGCGCACCCTCCCGACCTCGACCGGCTCGGGCCGCCAACGGGTGACGCAGACGACCCCGGGATCGACCAGCGCGAGACCGTCGAAGAAGCGGGTGAAGTCCTCCACCGTGCGCATGTGGTACGGCTGGGCGACGCTCTCCTGCCAGCGCTGGAGCGCCTCCACCGCGCGCTCGTCGGTGACGGCCTCCACGTGGGCGAGGACGCCGTCGCACACGGCCAGGAAACTGCCCGGCGCCAGGGCGTCCATGTAGGCGCGCACGATGCCCAGGGCCTCGTCCAGGTCGCCGAAGTGGCCCATCGTCCCCAACAGGGTCAGCGCGACCGGGTGGTCCAGGTCGAGGGTCCCGCGGGCGCTCTCCAGCACACGGCCGGTGTCGCACAGGTCCGCCTCCACGTACCGGGTCCGCTTCTCGTTGGTGCCCACCAGCAGGGCGCGCGCGTGGGCCAGGACCATGGGGTCGTTGTCCACGTAGACCACGCGCGCGTCCGGGGCGTGGGCCTGCGCCACCTCGTGGGTGTTGTCGGCGGCGGGCAGCCCGGAGCCGATGTCGAGGAACTGGCTGATCCCCTCCTCCAGCGCCAGGTGGCTGACCGCGCGGCGCAGGAAGAGCCGGTCCCCCCGGGTGGCCTCGACGACCTGGGGCATCAGCCCTCCGACGGTGTCGCCCATCTCGCGGTCCACGGGGTAGTTGTCCCTGCCGCCGAGCCAGTAGTTCCGCACCCGTGCGGTGTGCGCGACGCTGGTGTCGATGGGGATGTCCGTCATGGTGGCCTCTCGGGTGGGGGCGGACCGCAACAAGCGGTACGCGCAGTCTCATGTGTCCCATGACCCGCCCGCAACCTGAAAAATCCTGTCATGAGGGGCGTTGCGTTCCCTCCGGCCCCTCCGCGGCGCCGCCGCGGGCGGTGACGTCGGTGTCGATCTCGGAACCGGCCACGGCGCGGCGCAGGCGGTTGAGGCGTTGGTGGGCCGCGACCGATCCGGTGCGGTCGCGGGCGGCCAGCTCCATACTCATCCGCCCACCGTCGGGGAAGCGGAAGGAGGGCTTCCACCGCCCCTTGGCACGCCACCGCACCTTGAACGTGCCGTGGTCCTGACAGGCCCGGTCCAGGTCGCGCAGGGTCTGCTGGAGGATGTGGGAGGGGGCGGCCTTCAACCATTCCTCTTCGGTCTTGGCCTCGGCCAGTTCACGGGCCTGGAGGTGGTAGCCGCAGTAGGGCAAGTGGTGACCGCGCCGCCAGCGGGACACGGCCTCACGCCGCTGGTCGGTGGGCTTCTTCTACTGGGCGGGGCCGCGGATGTTCCGCGACTCCTGGTTCGAGCACTCCATCGTCAACTTCGGCACGCTGACGGGGGTGGCCTCGGTCGGCCTGATGCTGCTGCGCACGGCCGACCCGGAACTGAGGACCGACGCCGCGCGGGCCTACGCGCTGCGCGCGCCCTTCTTCAGCCCGATCTCCGGGGGAGGCATGCTGACGGCTCTGCTGCCGTTGATCGCGGTGAACTACGGCCCCTGGGCGCTGGGCATCGGAGCGCTCGTCGCCGCGGCGGCGGTGTACGTGCTCGCGCGGCTGCTGAGGATCTGGCGGAGGCCCGAGGCCGGGGTCCGCGCCGCGGCCGGAGGCTGAGCCGAGGGGCGGGCCCCGGCGCCGGTTCGGCCGCGCGGAAGGTAGCGGGGCCGCCGCCCGGTACGGGCGCGCCGCGAGCCGGCGGTTCCGGTCCGGAACGCGAGAGGCCCTCCCCGGGGGCGATTCCGGGGAGGGCCTCTCCTGTGCGGGGTTGGTCAGTCGGCGGACGGCTCCCGGCCGGTCCGCGCCGCGCCTTCGGTGCCCGTCGGCTCCGTCAGGGCCCCGGCCTTCGGGGCCCGCGTGTCCTGCGCGTCCCCCGCGATCTCCTCGGAGTCCTCGGCCCCCGTGGTCTTGGCGGCCTCCGCGGCCTCCGCGGCCGGATCGGGCAGGTCGAGGCTGTCCCGCAGCTGGACCCGGGGCAGGAACACCGCCAGCACCAGGCCGACGAGGGCGATGCCCGTGGCGAGGAGGAACAGGTCGCCGGTGGACGTACCGTAGGCGCCCTCGACGATCTCGCGCAGGAACGGCGGCATGGCGTCCAGGTTCAGGGTGCTGGCGTCGCCGCCTCCGGCGGTGGGGCTCACCCCGGCCTCGGACAGGCCGCCGGAGATGTTCGTGGAGACGCGGTTGGCCAGGAAGGCGCCCAGCACGGACACGCCCATGGTGCCGCCCAGGGTGCGGAAGAAGGCGACCGTGCCGCTGGCCGCGCCGATCTCGCGCAGCGGGACGGAGTTCTGCACCACCAGGACCAGGTTCTGCATGGACATGCCGACCCCCAGTCCCATCAGCACCATGCCCCCGCACACGATGAGCAAGGGCGTGGTCGCGTCGATGGTGGCCAGCACCAGGAAGCCCAGGGTCAGCGTGACCATGCCGGTGACCACGTAGGACTTGACCCGTCCCGAACGCGAGACCATGCGCCCGGACACGGTCGAGGAGATCATGGTCCCCAGCATGAGCGGGGCGGTCAGCAGACCGGCCTCGGTCGGGGAGTAGCCGCGCGCCAGCTGGAAGTACTGGCCCAGGAAGACCGCGCCGCCGAACATCGCCATGCCGACCGCGGAGCTGGCCAGGATGGCGATGGCCGTCTCGCGCCGCATGACCAGGTGCAGGGGCACGACCGGCTCCGACACGCGCGCCTCCACCCACACGGCCAGGCCGAGCAGCAGGAGGCTTCCGGCGACCATGGCCCCGGACTGCCAGGAGACCCACGCGAAGTCGTTGCCCACGAAGGTCACCCACAGCAGCAGGAGGCTGACGCCCGAGGCGATGAGCGTGGCGCCCGCGTAGTCCACCTTGGTGTCGGGGCGGCGCACGTCCACCAGTTTGAGCGTGCGGCTCAGCGCCACCAGGGCCACCAGCATGAACGGCACGCCGATGAAGAAACACCAGCGCCAGCCCAGGCCGGGCAGGTCGGCCAGCAGTCCGCCGATCAGCGGTCCGCCGACGGTGGCCACGGCCATCACCGCACCGAGGTAGCCGTTGAGGGTGCCGCGCTCCTTGGGGCTGACCATCGAGGCGATGATCACCTGGACCAGGACCTGGGAGGCGCCCATACCCAGGCCCTGCACGGCCCGGAACGCGATGAGCTGGCCGGTGGTCTGGGCGAACCCGCACAGCAGCGACGAGACGATGAACAGCACGATCGACAGCTGGAGCAGCTTCTTCTTGTCGAAGAGGTCGGCCAGCTTGCCCCAGACCGGGGTGGAGGCGGTGGAGGCCAGCAGGGTCGCGGTCACCACCCACGTGTACTGCGACTGGCTGCCGTCCAGCGACCCGACGATCTGGGGAAGGGCGACCGACACGATCGTGCTGCTGAGCATCGTCACGCCCAGCACTATGAACAGTCCGCTCAGGGAACGCAGGATCGAGGGCTGCCCGGTGTCGGGTAAGGGACGGGAAGTGCGCACGGATGGACCTCTGAGGAAAGGAAACGGGGCGGCGCGGGAGGCCGCTGGACTGCTGGGTTGCCGTGGGCGGCAAAAATGTGCAGAAGAGGAATTTTTGCACCCACTGTAGAATATCACCGGGGTTACGGTCCGGAAGCTGACCAAACGTGGGAAAGCCGACACCTGCTCCCGGGAATGCCCGCCTCGTCAGCCAGGGGGCCGTCCCCGGTTCGCGCCCTTCCGCGGCTCCCGTTCGCGGCCCGGTCCGCGCCCTCGCGCCCTCGACTCGTGGCCCGCTCCGCTCCTGCTCAGCGCTCCGCCGTGCCCGTGTTCCGTGCCCTCCGATCCGGTCCTCCCGGCGTGCCGGTCTCCCGTGCGGATCCTCAGTGCGCGGGGAGAGAGGCGAAGAGGCGGGCGGTTCGCGTGCATGGCGCTCCTGCGACGGGGCAGGCTTCCGGGGGGATCCTCGAAAAGCTGCCTTCTCGAAAAGCGAGACAGAAGGGCGAACATGACCTCCCTCCTCTTCGCCGCGTTCGCGCTGGCCCACCTGTGCCTGACCCTCTGGCTGGTCCGGCTGGCGCTCTTCCGGCGTTCCCCGCACACCTGGCTGGTGGCGGCCGTGGCCGCCGGGCTCGTCTACGACAACGGGATCGTGGCGCTGGGCTCCACCATCGGCGAGGGGGACCTCCTGCTCGCGCTGAACCTCCCGCGCTTCGTCGTGCACGCCCTGGTCACACCCCTGCTGATCGTCTTCGCCGCGGGGGCTGCCCGCGACGCCGGGCTCGCCTGGGCCCGCCCCCGCGCGGTGCGCGCCGGGTTCTGGCTGCTGGCGGTCGCCCTGATCGTCTACGGCGTCGTGACCGAACTCGTGGGGCTCACCCTGGTGCCCGGCCGCGAGGGCGACGCGCTGCGCTACTCGGCGGCCGAGTCGGCCCTGCCGGTCCCGGCCGTGACGACCGTCGTCGTGCTGCTCCTGGTCGGATCGGCGCTGCTGGTGCGGGCGCGCGGCGGGTGGATGCTGCTGGGCGCCGCGGTCATGTTCGCGGTCTCGGCCGTGCCCACGGCGCCGCTGGCGGTGGGCAACCTCGGCGAGGTGGCGCTCATCGCCGGGCTCGCCCTCACCGCGCGAAGGGCGGGCCACACCATCTCCCGCGCACCGGCGTGACCGGGACGAACCCTCAGGTCCTCGGTCTCATCCCGGCGAAGAGGGCTTCGAGGACCTGGTCGGCGTAGGCGTGGGTCAGGGGCTCCTGTGTGATCGGCAGCCGGTGGTACAGAGGACCCGACAGGATCGCCATGCCCAGGCCGGGGCTGCGCGGTCAGGCGGCGGGGATGGCGGTCCCGGTGAGCTGCTCGGAGACCCGCCAGACCCGCTCGGCCTCGTCGGCACTGCGCAGGGGGGAGTAGAGCCGCTGCTCGGCGGGCGGGCCGCCGAGGTTGCTGGGGCCGCTGGGACTGTAGAGCGCGCCCGGTTTGGCGGCCGGGTCGGTCGCGGCCATGAGGGCGGGCAGCTTCGCGGTCTCGACGGTGCCCGCCAGGATGCCGCGGGCCGAGAGCGCGCGGATCAGCCGCACGCCCAGGGTGTCCCGGTCGCGGCCGAGCTCGGGGCGGGCGGCCAGGAGGCTGGTCGGGGCCACCCCGGGATGGGACAGGTTGCTGGTGACGCCCCACCCGCCAGCCCTGCTGCGCCGCTCCAGTTCGAGGCCGAACAGCCCGAACGCGATCTTGGACTGACCGTAGGCGCGCATGCCGTCGTAGGAACGCTCCCAGTTCAGGTCGTCCCAGTTGACGGCGCCCCGCCTCGCGGCGATGCTGACCTGCGACGTGACGCGGGCGCGACCGGCGCGCAGCAGCGGGAGGAGGTGGCCCACGAGGGCGAAGTGGCCGAGGTGGTTGGTGCCGAACTGGACCTCGAAGCCGTCCGCCGTGGTCTGCCGGTCCGGCGGGGTCATCACTCCGGCGTTGTTGATGAGGATGTGGATCGGCAGGCCCTCCTCACGCAGGGCGTCGCCGAGGGCCGCGACCGAGGCGAGCGAGGACAGGTCGAGGCTGCGCAGCGAGACCCGGGCGTCGGGGTGGCTCCGGCGGATCCTGGCGATCGCGTCCTCGCCCTTGCGGGGGTTGCGGACGGGCATGATCACCTCGGCGCCCGCGGCGGCCAGCCGCTCGGCCATGCCCAGGCCCATCCCGTCGCTGGCGCCGGTGACGAGCGCGCGCTTTCCGGTCAGGTCCGGCACGGTGATGTCGATGGTTCGACGTGGCATGGTTCTGCTCCCTCGTGTCCTCGTGGACGCGCGTTCGGGTGGACCCCGTCCCCTCCGTGCCCGGTGCACGGTGCACGGGAACGATCCTCCGCCCGGAGCGGGGCGTTAACCACGGCCTCCCGATCCCAGGATCGGCGGGTCGCCCCTCGCATCCCCTCCCACTCCTCGGACCGTGAAGGGGGGATCGACGGTCCGTGGTTACCGCCACGCGCACAAGGTAGACACGAAGCAGTACCACCGGGAAGAGGGCATGCCGTGATCGATCGCACCGGGCTGGCGGAGTTCCTGCGCAACCGCAGGGAGGCGCTGCAACCCGAGGACGTCGGCCTGCCGCGCGGGCAGCGCCGCAGGACCAGCGGCCTGCGGCGCGAGGAGGTCGCGGTGCTGTGCCACATGTCGACCGACTACTACTCCCGGCTGGAGCGGGAGCGCGGACCGAGGCCGTCGGGCCAGATGCTCTCCTCCATCGCCCAGGGGCTGCACCTGTCGCTCGACGAGAGGGACCACCTGTTCCGCCTCGCCGGACACAACCCGCCCGCGCGGGGCACGGTCAGCGAGCACATCAGCCCCGGCCTGCTGCGGGTCCTGGACCGCCTGGACGACACGCCCGCGGAGATCGTCACCGAACTCGGCGAGACCCTGCGCCAGAGCCCGATGGGCGTCGCGCTCACCGGCGACGCGACCAGGTACACCGGGCCCGCCCGCAGCGTGGGGTACCGGTGGTTCACCGACCCCGGGGCGAGGCGGCTCCACGCGCCCGAGGAGCACCCGTTCCTCACCCGCATGTACGCCTCGGGCCTGCGCGAGCTCGTCACCCTTCGCGGCCCCGGCTCACGGGCCGCCTACCTCGCCGACCTGCTCCTCGGCCAGAGCGAGGAGTTCCGGCGGGTGTGGGAGGACCACGAGATCGGCGTGCGTCCCCACCACGTCAAGCACTTCGTCCACCCCGAGGTCGGTCCCCTGGAACTGAACTGCCAGAGACTGGTCGACCCCGGCCAGGCCCACTCGCTGCTCGTCTACACCGCCGTCCCCGGCAGCGAGAGCTACGACAGACTGCACCTGCTGTCCGTCATCGGAGCCCAGGCGCTGGGCTGAGGGGTCCGCTGCCACGCACCACCACCCCTCACGGGCTGGAGGTGGCGATGTCCTGGCCCCTGTCGAGGACGCCGCGCGGGTCCCCGTCCGGGGCCACGGCCGTGCCCAGCTCCCCGGCCATCGTGCCGCGCAGCTGGGCCCAGACAGGTTCGTAGGTGGGGTCCAGCCGGGCCTCGGGGATCTGCTCGACGTACTCCCCGACGTCGGGGTCGTCGCGGAACTCCTCGACGCCGGACTCCGTGGTCGGCAGCAGGCCCTCGACCTCCAGGTAGGCGGTGTAGTTCTCCGGTTCGTAGAAGTAGTCCAGGAACTCGGTGACCAGCTCCTGGTTGCCGGGGTTGTCGAAGGCCACCAGGTAGTCCTGGATGCCGTGGGTGGAGGGTTCGGCGCCGCCGTTGGTCGGGTGGGTCGTCGTGCCGTAGTCGACGCCCGCCTCGTGCACGGCGCCGAGGAACGCGCTGCCGCCCAGCGGCGCGTACACCATGGCGGCCCTGCCCTGGGCGAAGAGCGGCCACGTGCCGTCGGGGCGGTTGGTCTGCCCGGGGTTGGGCTGGGTGGCGTCGTGCTCCACCACCAGGTCCCGGAGGAACTCCAGCGTGGCGACGTTGCGGTCGCTGTTGACCGTCCACTCGCCGTCCTGCTTCCAGCCGCCGCCGTTGGAGCGCGCCCACGTGCCGAACTCGTAGTCGCCGCCGTCGAAGCCCAGCGCCAGCGCGTAGGGGACGTGGTCGCCGGGGAGCGCGTTGACGCGCTCCGCCGCCTCCAGGAACTCGTCCCAGGTCCGCGGCGGCTCGCTGATCCCGGCCTCGGCGAAGATGGTCCGGTTGTAGTACATCGCGTTCACCGTCGCCACGAACGGCAGGGCGTACTGCTCCCCCTCGAACGAGGCGTTCTCCGCCAGGGTCGGCACGAAGTCGGTGAACCTGTCCTCGGGCAGGACGTCCCGCGCGCGGTGCAGCAGACCCGCCTCGGCGTAGTCGGCGAAGACGTTCGTGTTCAGGACGTCGGGGAACTGCCGCGTCTGCACCATCGTGTTGACCTGGTTCTGGAGGTTGTCCCAGCCGATCACCCGCAGCCGGACGCTCGTGCCGGGGTGGTCGGCCTCGAAGTCCTCGATCAGGCCGGTCCAGTAGGGCTGTGTTCCCTCGGTGTACTGTGCCACGACCAGTTCGATGGTGTTCGGGTCCCCGCCCCCGTCCCCGTCCCCACCGCACCCCGTCGCGAGCAGCGCGGCCGCCGACAGCGCGGCGGCGCAGGCGGTGGCCCGCGGCCTCTGGTTCCTCATCGGCTGCCCTTCCCTTCCGCTTCCCGGCGGGGACGCGTCATCGAACACTGCCCGTGGTCAGGCCGCTGACCAGGTACTTCTCAATCAGGGCGAAGAGGATCACCGTGGGGACGACGGCCATCAGCCCGGCGGCGAAGAGGTACTGGTAGTTCGTCTCGTACAGGCCGATGAACTGCTGGACCCCCACCGTCAGCGGCACCCTGCCCTGCGACGGGTCGTTGAACAGGGTCAGCGCGACGATGAACTCGTTCCACACCTGGATGAAGGTGAAGACGACCACCGTGATGATCCCCGGCGCCGACAGCGGGACGATGATCCTGAGCATGGTCCGGAAGCGGCCGAGGCCGTCCATCATGGCCGCCTCCTCGGTCTCCCTCGGGACCGCCCTGAAGTGGGTGTTGAGGATCCACACCGCGAAGGCGATGTTGAAGGCGGAGTTGACGGCGATGATGAACCAGTAGGAGTTCACGGCGCCGAGGAAGAGCGCCTCCCGGTACAGCCCGATGATGAGCGCGACCGCCGGGAACATCTGGGTGATGAGGATCAGGCCGAGGAAGGCGCCCCTGCCGCGGAAGGCGGAGCGGGCGATGACGTAGGCGGCGGGCGCGGCCACGGCGAGCACGACCAGGGTCGAGACCCCGGCGACGGTGAGGCTGACCCGGAAGTAGTCCGCCAACGGGATCTGGTTCCACACCTCGACGTAGTTCGACCACGCCCAGTCCCGCGGCAGGTAGGTCGCGGGGACGGCGAACAGTTCGGCGTCGGTCTTCAACGAACCGAGGAACATCGCGGCGTAGGGGGCGAGGAAGAACAGGGCGATCAGCGCCCCGACGAGGGGGAGGACGGCGCTCCTGCTCCGGCGCCACACCCGCCCGCCCGCGTCCGCCGCCGGGCGCAGGACCGGAGCGCACGCGCCGGCCGCGCGCCCGCGCAGGGACGACCACGAGCGCGAGGCCCTGCCGGTGAGCGAGCGGACGCCGCCCGGCACCGCCGAGGCGATCGCGCGGCCCGCCCGGTCGCGGCGGCCGGGCCGCAGCAGCCAGGCGAGGGCCGCGATCAGCCCGGCGAGGAACACCACGTTGAGCACCGCGAGCGCGGCGGCCTCGCCCGGGTCCAGCTGCTCCTTGAAGGCGATCTCGTACATCCACGTGACCGTGGTGTCGGCGTGGTTCCCCGAGATCGAGCCGGTGATCACCCAGATCAGCGTGAAGGCGTTGAACACGTGCAGCATGTTCAGCACGAACGCGACCAGCAGCGAGGGGCGCAGCAGCGGCAGGGTGATGTGGAGCCACCGGTTCCAGGCCCCGGCTCCGTCGATCCTGGCGGCCTCGTGCACCTCGGTCGGGACCGTCTGGAGACCGGCCAGCAGGACGTAGGTCGTGAAGGGGACCGACGTCACGACGCCGACGACCATGATCGAGGAGAAGGCCGTGGCGGGGTCCTTGTACCACTCGTGCGGGGCGTCGAGGATCGACAGGTCCATCAGCAGGCGGTTGATCAGGCCGTTGCCGCCCTCCAGCAGGAACCGCCAGACCGTCGCTGTCATGACCAGCGACGCCGCCCAGGGCACGACGACGGAGAGCCGTACCAGTCGGCGCCCGCGGAACTCCTTGGTGAGGAACTGGGCCAGGGCCAGGGACACCAGGAGCGTCACCCCGAGGACGACCACCAGCCACACCAGCGTGTTGGCCACGACCCCGGGCAGCGCGGGCTCCCCGAACAGCCGCCGGTAGTTGTCCAGCCCCGTGAACCCCTGGATCTGCCCGATCCGGTCCACGGCCAGGAAGGACATCCAGACCATGTAGAGCGCGGGGAAGACGATGACCAGGCCGATGAGGGCGGTGGCGGGCAGCAGCCAGCGCGTCGCCGACGTGCGCCGCCACAGGTCGCGGGCGGGTCGGGCCGGGTCGTCCTCGGAGCGGTCGTCGAAGCGGTCGGGACCGTCCGGGCGGTCCGGCGGAGGGGCCGGGGCGCGGTCGCGCTCCGCACCGACCCCGCCCGTGGGCCGCGCGGTGTCAGCCATGTCCGTCTCGGGCGTACGCGAGAACCATGCTGAGCGCTCCCTCCGGTAGTCAGTGAGTGACCATCGTCACGTTCGTCGTGATTGGTGTCAAGCTTTATGTCCTCCTTCTGTTCACTAGTAATCATCATGTGCTCATGTAATGATCGTTGGGTGTGGCCAGTCCGTGCCCGGAGCCGCGGGGCCGCCACCCGTCCGCCGGAGCCGGGAAGCAGCCACCGCAGCGCCTCAGCCGCCGCCGAGGCGGCGAGAAGGGGGAACGAGGATGCCCGACGACGCGAGCCGACCCGCGATCATCCCGGTGCCGACGCGGGTGGAACCGCGCGCGGGATCCCTCCGCCTGGACCGCGGACTCTCCCTGCGCGTCGAACCGGACGCGGAGCTGGCGGGCGCGCTGTTACGCGAGGTCCTGGCCCCGCTGACCGGACCGGGGGGCGAACCGGAGGCCGGGGGTGGGCCGGACCCCGGGAGCGGACCGGGCGGAGCCGCGGCGTCCGTCACCGTGCGCGTCGACCCGCGGCGGGCCCGCGAACACGGCTACACGCTGACCGTGGACACCGACCGCGTCGAGGTCGTCGGCGCGGACCCGGTCGGGGCCCTCCACGGCGTGCAGACCCTGCGCCAGCTCCTGCCCGCGCGGCTGTGGCGGGCGGACGCGTCCGTCGAGGGCGCGGGCATCCCGTGTACACGCGTGGAGGACCACCCCCGGCTGCGCTGGCGCGGCCTCATGCTGGACGTGGCCCGGCACTTCCTGCCCAAGGACTTCGTCCTGCGCCTGATCGACCTGCTCGCCCTGCACAAGCTCAACGTCCTGCACCTGCACCTGACCGACGACCAGGGCTGGCGGATCGAGGTGCCCGGCTACCCCCGGCTGACGGAGGTCGGCGCGTGGCGCGCGCACCGTGGTCGGCAACGACCTCGGGACGAGCCCGGACCCGGTCTACGACCAGACCCCGCACGGCGGCTACTACACCGAGGCCGACCTGCGCGAGATCGTGGCCCACGCGCGCGACCGGTGCGTCGAGGTGGTCCCGGAGATCGACATGCCCGGCCACATGCAGGCGGCCATCGCCGCCTATCCCGAACTGGGCAACACCGGTGCCCCGACGATCGTGCGCGAGCGCTGGGGGGTGGGCACCCGCCTGCTCAACGTGGACGAGACCGCGCTGCGGTTCTGCCGCGACGTCCTGACGCACGTGATGGACGTCTTCCCCGGCCGCTACGTCCACTGCGGCGGGGACGAGGTCCCCAAGGACGAGTGGCGGGACAGCCCCCGGGTGCAGGAGCGCATCCGCCGACTGGGGCTCGCGGACGAGGAGGCGCTCCAGGGCTGGTTCACCGGGCGGATCGCCGCCTTCCTCGCCGAGCACGGCCGCACGCTGGTCGGCTGGGACGAGGTCCTGGACGGGGGAGCGCTCCCCGCGGACGTGACGGTGATGGCCTGGCGCCAGCAGGACAGGGGCGTGGG